>CBFCZJ010000016.1:0-23048 GCA_965602445.1 uncultured Desulfobacterales bacterium
GACCGGCTGCTGGCCGCGGTCCTCGGCAGCGGGTTCCGATACCGGGAACTGATCGACGAAGGCGGGTGATCCATGCAGACGATCCTTGTCTCGACCACGATTCTTTATTTGCTCAGCACGGTCGGCTATTTCCTTTATCTGTTCCTGCAGCGGGAAGTCCTGCACCGGACCGGCTATTTCCTGCTGCTGGCCGGAGTCCTTCTTCACACCGTCGCACTGGTGAAGGGAACGGTCGCCGCAGGCCACCTGCCGGTGAAGAATCTCCATGAGACCCTTTCTCTGGCCGGCTGGGCCCTGGCCGGTGTGTTCTTGCTGATCCAGTCCCGCTATCGGATCAAGATTTTAGGCATCTACGCAGCCCCTCTGGTCGCCCTGGTCATGGTCTTCGCATCCCAGATCCCCCGGGCAACGGCGGTTTCCGAAAACATTTTTGGAAGCGCGTGGTTCGTCATCCACATTCTTTCGGTTTTTATCGGAGAGGCTGCCCTGGCGCTGGCCGGCGGCGTCGGCCTGCTCTATCTGATCCAGGAGCGGGCCATCAAAAGAAAAAAGCGCGGCTTTTTCTTTCGGCGGCTGCCGTCACTGGACCTGCTCGACACCACCGGCTACGCATGTCTGGTGGTCGGTTTCACGTTGTTGACCGTTGGGTTGGTCACCGGCTTTGTCTATGCAAAAGCGGTCTGGGGCCGGTTCTGGAGCTGGGATCCCAAGGAAGTCTGGTCGGGCATCACCTGGCTGCTCTACGCCGTCCTGCTCCACGAGCGCCTCACGGTCGGCTGGCGGGGCCGACGGGCCGCAATCATGGCCATCGTGGGTGTCGCCGTGCTGTTGTTCACTTTTTTCGGCGTCAACTTCCTGTTTACGGGCCACCATGGCCAGTTCACGCGTTGGTAAGAATATGGCCGATATCGTTCTCATCGGGTTGAACCACAAAACGGCGCCGGTTGAGCTGCGGGAGTGCATCGCATTCAACCCGGAGCAGACCGCCGAAGCCTTAGACGGCCTCCATCAGTCCCCGCAGATTTCAGAGGTCATGGTGATCTCCACCTGCAACCGGGTCGAAGTGCTGTTGGTTGCCGACGACAGCGGCATATGCGTCCCGTTGGTGAAGCAGTTTTTGGCGAACTTCAATCGGGTTTCCCTGGGGGAATTTGAACCTTCTCTTTACGTCCTTCAAAATGACGAAGCCGTGCGGCACGTTTTTCGGGTTGCCGCCAGCCTCGACTCGCTGATGGTCGGAGAGCCGCAGATTCTCGGTCAGATCAAGGAAGCCTATCGGCTGGCCACGCGGAAAAAAACCGCCGGCGTGATCTTAAACCGGCTCCTGCACCGTTCTTTTTCCGTGGCCAAGCGGGTGCGAAGCGAGACCGGGATCGGCGACCATGCCGTCTCCATCAGCTATGCCGCCATCGCGCTGGGGCGTAAAATTTTCGGCACCCTGGAAGGAAAGAAGGGACTGTTGCTGGGCGCCGGCGAGATGGCGGAGCTGGCCGTTGAACACCTGATCCGCCATCGGATCGGGCAGGTCCTTGTGGCCAACCGCACCTTCGAGCGGGGGATGGCGCTGGCCGAACGCTTCGGGGGACGGGCCCTGCGGTTCGAGGAGATCGGCGACTGTCTGAAGGAAACCGACATCATCATCAGCTCCACCGGTGCTTCGGATTACGTGGTGACCCGGGACATGGTCAAGGCCGTCATGCGCAGCCGAAGAAATCGTCCCTTGTTTTTCATCGACATCGCCGTTCCCCGGGACATCGATCCGGCCATCAACCGTCTGACCAATGCCTATGTCTACGACATCGACGACTTGAAGGAAATCATCGAGGAAAACATCGAGGATCGGCAGCGAGAAGCGGTTGCCGGTGAGCGGATCGTAGACGAGGCGGTCATCCGCTTCCGCCAATGGCGCGAAAGCCTGGATGTGGTGCCCACCATCGTGGCGCTTCGAAAAAAAATGGAGGGAATCGTTACCGAAGAGATCGAACGGACCGTAGGCGGGCTGAATCATCTTTCCGACAACGACCGGACCGCCTTTAAGCGAATGATTCCGTCCCTGGTCAACAAGATGCTTCATGACCCGACCCTCTTTTTGAAGGGAGACGGCTGCCACGGCGACCGCGCCGTGTATCTCGATTTGACGCGAAAGCTGTTCAGGCTCGACGAGTAACTGCGCTGCGCGCAGTTACAAGTAAAGGCAACCTTTTCGGATAGGTTTCAGATAGGAGGGAAACATCATGAAGACGGCATTTCTTTTTCCAGGGCAGGGTTCTCAGGTCGTGGGCATGGGGCAGGACTTTCACCAGGAGTTTGATTTCGTGCGGGATGTTTTCGACATGGCCGAAGAGATCTGCCGCCTTCCCCTGACCCGGCTGTGTTTCAAGGGGCCTATCGAGGAATTGACGCAAACCGTTCATTTGCAGCCGGCGATCACGGCGGTGAATTTGTCGATCCTGGCGGCCTTGCAGCGGGAGTCATCTTTGCCGCACTTCACCGCCGGACACAGCCTGGGCGAGTACAGCGCGCTGGCCACAGCGCAGGTGGTGTCCTTTGAAGACGCCTTTCGCCTGGTCTTTCAAAGAGGGGATTTGATGCACCGAGAATCCTTGAAACACCGGGGGGCCATGTCCGCAGTGGTCGGCCTTTCCATCGAGGCCGTGGAGGACATTGTCTCCGAGGTGGGTGCCGGGGTATCGGTGGCCAATCATAATGCGGCCGAACAGATTGTCATCACCGGCGTACCGACGGCGGTGGAAAAGGCCTCGAACCTGGCTGTGGAAAAAGGGGGGCGGGCCATTTCCCTGAAGGTCAGCGGCGCCTGGCACAGCGAGCTGATTCGCGGCGCTGAAAAAGAATTCCAGGCGTTTGTGGAAACGATCCCGTTTTCGCCGCCGCGGCTGCCCGTCATTCACAACGTCTCTGCCTCCGAATGCCAACATCCCGAGGAGATCAAATCGCTGATGGTTCGACAGCTTTGCAGTCCGGTGAGGTGGTACGATTCGATCGTGAAGATGATCGATGAGGGGGTGGACAGCTTCGTGGAAGTCGGACCCGGCCGCGTATTGAGCGGGCTTGTGAAAAAGATTTTACCCTCGGGCACCGAGGCGCGCATCGCCTCCATTAATAGCCTGAAAACATTTGAAAAATATGTTCGCCAGACGGAGTGAACCCGGCTTCCGGAGCTTTGACTTATCTCTTTACATCATTTTTTGTTTGTATTATACGCAGGATTTTATAAGTTAGGAGCAACATCGACCTTCTGATAGGATCAGACATGAAACAGAAAGATATCGATTACTTCAGAGATCTGTTGAATCAGCGCCTAAAAGACCTGCTCAACCAGGCCGATGATACGGTGTCAGGAATGACGGACCAGAGGGAGAACTTTCCGGATCCGACCGACCGGGCCTCCCTGGAAGCGGATCGCAACTTCATGCTCCGCATCCGGGACCGGGAAAACAAACTGATCAAAAAAATCAAAAAGGCCCTGGACCGGATCGAAAAGGAAACCTTCGGCGTCTGCGAGATCTGCGGAGAAGATATCTCCATCGAACGCCTCAAGGCCCGGCCGGTGACCACCCAGTGCATCGACTGCAAAACCAAAGAGGAGGCAAAAGAAAAGGCCCTTGGACTCTGACCGCCCGGCCGGTGGCGTCGATCTTCACGTGCACTCGACCGCTTCAGACGGAACCTTTTCCCCTTCAGAAATTCTTCGGATGGCCCGAGAGACAGGCCTGGCTGCCCTCGCCATCACCGACCACGACACGCTGGACGGCGCCAAGCAGGCCCTGACCGAAGGAATCCCCCAGGGACTTGCATTTATGACCGGCGTGGAAATCAGCGCCGCGCCCCCGGCGGGGTTTTCCATCACCGGCAGCCTTCACATCCTCGGCTACGGGATCGACCTGGAAGATTCCGAACTGAACCTTGCCCTGAAAACCCTGCAGGACGCCCGGAGCCGCCGGAACCCGCAAATCCTCGAACGGCTCCGATCCCTGGGAATGACGATCAGAGAAGAAGACCTCCTGCGCTCCTCCGGCAACGGCCAGACCGGAAGACCCCACGTCGCCCGGGAAATGGTCCGTTGCGGATATGCTGCATCCATCGACGACGCTTTCGACCGTTTTCTCGGCTTCGGCAAGCCGGCCTACGTAGACAAATACCGGATCCCCTGCAAGGAGGCCATCGAAAGAATCCTGGCTGCGGGAGGGATCCCGGTGCTGGCCCATCCGTTTCTCATCCCGTCTCTGGACCAAGAGGGGCTCAGGTGCCTGGTTGCCCATTTGGCCGGAACAGGGCTAGGCGGAATTGAGGTCTACTATCCCGGTCACAGTCCGGTCCAAGTCGAGCAGGGGCTTTTGCTGGCCGAAGAAAACCGTTTGCTGATCACCGGCGGCACCGATTTTCACGGCGACATCACCCCTGAAATCAACCTCGGCGTGGGCCGGGGTCAGATGTTCGTGCCTTTTTCCGTCTACGAGTCGATGGTGGCGGCCCTTTCCCGCCACCGGGCGTCCTTTTTTGCCGGCCCGGCCCCGGAGCATCTGGAAGCTCGCCTCGGCTATCGCTTTGCCGATCGCCGCCTTCTTGACGAATCGCTCAACCACAGCTCCTACATCCACGAGCACGCCGAGCTGGAGATGAACAACAACGAGCGTCTCGAGTTTCTCGGCGACGCCGTGCTGAATCTGGTGGCCGGCCATCTGCTCATGACCCGGTTTACCGACGTTCCTGAAGGCGACCTGTCACGGATGCGGGCAAACCTTGTCAACGAGTCCCAGGTTGCCCGGCTGGCCCGGCGCCTTGACCTTGGAATGTTCATCCGTCTCGGAAAGGGAGAAACGCTTTCCGGCGGAGAGCAAAAGCGGTCGATTTTGGCTGACGCCTATGAAGCGCTCATCGCCGCCGTTTACCTCGACGGAGGATACAGCGACGCGTTTCGAATCCTAAAGGCCCACATAGACCCGATCATAGAGGACATGACCGCGCCGGCGTGCAACTTCGACTACAAAAGCCGGCTGCAGGAAGCGGCCCAGGGAACCTACGGGGAGGTCCCGGTGTATCGTTTGGTTGCCGAAAATGGACCCGACCATGACAAGGTCTTTACCGTAGAAGTCTGCGTCGCCGAACGCTGTGAACAAGGAACCGGCAAGAGCAAGAAAATGGCCGAGCAGGATGCCGCTCGAAAGGCGTTGAGGAGTATCGTCCCCCGCCGGGAGCCGGAGGGATGACCGTCCGGGCTGCCGCCGGCAGGCCCTTGGTGGTGCCGGTATTTCTTCCCCATGCCGGCTGCCCCCATCGCTGCGTTTTTTGCAACCAATCGGCCATCACCGGCGCGGAATCCTTTTCGGCCCGTCCGAATCCGGACCGGATTGTCCGGCAGATAGAATCTTTCCTGGCCGCTTCCCGCCCCCGACCCCTCGTTCACATCGCCTTTTACGGCGGCAACTTTCTCGGCCAGACGCCGCAAGCCGTCCAGGAACTACTTGGGGTGGCCGGCGCATATGTTTCAGGGGGAAAGGCAAACGGCATCCGTTTTTCCACCCGCCCCGACACCGTTGACAAACAGAATCTGGATGCTATGGCGCCGTTTCCGGTCGATACCGTGGAGATCGGGGCCCAGTCTCTGGATGATCGGGTCCTGAAAAGATCCCGGCGGGGCCACTTAACATCGGACACCGCTGCCGCCGTCGGCCTGTTGAAATCCCGCGGCTATCGGGTAGGGCTGCAGTTGATGATCGGACTGCCGGGCCAGAGCTGGGACTCCGCCCTGGCCAGTGCCGCCCAGGCGGCCGCCCTCGCTCCGGACTTTGTCCGCATCTACCCGGCATTGGTCCTTGCCGGAAGCCCCCTTGCCCGGTGGTACCGCCGGGGACGTTACCGCCCCCTTCGTCTGGAGGCGGCGGTGTCGCTTGCCGCCCAAATGGTGGGTATCTTTTCAGAGCAACACATCCCGGTGGTGAGAATGGGGCTTCAGGCCACCGAGGATATTCGCCCTGGCAGCCAGGTTCTTGGAGGACCCTGCCACCCGGCCTTCGGAGAACTGGTCCGGTCCGCTGTTTGGCTTCAGCGGTTGCAAGACGCGCTTTTCGATGCGGGAGAAAACAGCGAGCTGCGGATCTGGGTCCACCCAAGAACCGAATCCCAGGTCCGCGGGCAAAACAACCAAAATATCGCTCTTATGAAAACGCGATGCTCTTTGCAGTCGATCTCGGTGATCAAGGAAAACAGCCTCGACCCGGAAACGATCCGGATCGAGGCCGGTGAAAAGCTTCGACGGGTCTTGCGCTGCGGCCCGGTAAAAAAACGTTCTCCCTGATCGTTGCCGGTGAATTTTTGGGCGGGACAGGGTCAAGCCGCGCAAAAGAGACGCGCGCCTAGTCGCCCCCCTCTGAGGGAAGCCGGACCACCAGCACCGGAATCCGGGAGCGGCGGACCACCCGTCGGGCCGTGCTGCCGATCATGGCATCGGCCAAAGTGCCTTCCCCGTGGGTGCCCATGACGATCAGGTCGCAGCCGTTTTCCGCGGACTGCTGCAGGATCTGTTCCACCGGATTTCCCCGAACGACCATGATCCCGTCGGTCCGAAAGGAGACTTCTTCCAGATCCTTTTGGGCGTCCTTGGCAAACCGGTCCAGCACCTCTCCGATCAACGTCCGGTGAGAAATCTTGCTGATCAGGGCGGAGCGGGCCTCGTCCTCGTTGCGCTTCTTGATCTCCTCCCACTGATCGGCCCGGACGTATCCGATGATTTTTTCCTCCAGGCTCGGATGCTCGTCTAGGACATGGAGGATGATCAGTCCGGCGTCGTAGCGGGAGGCGAGGTCGGCGGCAAAGGAAAACGCCGGCTTCGCATTTTCCGACAGGTCCGTGGCATACAGGATCTTTTTGATCTTCACCTTTGGCAGAATCATCTTTCGCCTTTCTTCCCTTTTCTAAGAGCTCACCGCGGAGTGCGCAGAGAAAACGCCACAAAATCTTTTCTGCGCATCCTCTGCGTTCTCAGCGTCACCGCGGTGCAACCATCGTCACCATAATTACGCCTGCATGTACTTAAACCGCCGCCCGTTTGCCGAAAAGACGGCCCAGGGGCTTGATCCAGTAGCCGGACAGAATCCAGGCATAAATGAACGTTCCGATCGCGATCAGCACGAAGGCCTTGATGATGTCGGTGGAAGTTCCGTCCAGGGAAAAACCGGGCACGTAGCCGAACAAAAACGGCCCCAGATAGAGGAACTTGGCAAATTTGAACGAGGTAAAGGCGGTCCGCCACATGTTCGCCTTGGCGATGGTGGCTCCGGCAAATGCGGCGATACAGACCGGCGGGGTGATGTTCGAGTCCTGGGACAGCCAGTAGACGATCATGTGGGCGGCGATCTCGTTGACCCCGAGATGGATCAGCGCCGGCACGGCCACCACGGCGGTGATCAGATAGGCGGCGGTCACCGGAACGCCCATGCCGAGAATCAGCGAGGCAAAGGCGATGAGAAAGATCGTTGCCACCAGCCGGAAATCGAGTCCCCACAAATAGGCATCTGAGGCCAGCTCGATGATGATGTCGGCAAAGGTGAGCACCAGGCCGCTGAAGCTGAGCACGCCGATGATGATGCCGATCACGCCCACGGTGGCGCCGATCTTCAGGCTGTTTTCGGTCCCGACCCGGGCGGCCACCACAAACCGCTTGAGCCCCTCCCAGGATTCTTTCCGGAAACGCCAGTAGATGAACGCTGCAATCAGGATGCCGGGGATCACCGAAACCCCTTGACTTACTTTAAACCAGCTGCCGACCATGATCGGCAGCACCAGGGCGGCCATGGTCAGATCCATCCGGGTCTCGGGCCGCGCCCAGCTGATGATCAGACAGGTGATGATGCCCAGGATCGCCGCATAGGCGGGCGAATACCATAAAAGCATGAAAACGGTAATCACCACCAGGGGCAGAATATAGTACCATTCGTAGCGCAGAATTTCCCAGGCGCTTTTGTGAAACTTTTCCCCCACCACGTTGTGCATCTTCGCCTCGTAATGGACCATGACAAAGACGCTGAAAAAATACATGATCGCCGGAAAGATGGCCACCAGCATGATCCGGCTGTAGGGCACGCCGGTCAGCTCGGCCATGATGAATCCGCCTGCGCCCATGATCGGCGGCATGAACATCCCCCCGATGGAGGCGGCCGGTTCGATGCCGCCGGCCACGTGCGGCCTGAACCCGGCCCTTTTCATCATGGGGATGGTAAACGTCCCGGTGGAAACCGTATTGGCGATGGCGCTGCCGGAGATCGACCCGAACAGGCCCGAAGCAATGACCGACACCTTGGCCGGCCCGCCGATTTTGTGGCCCACCGCCGCCAGGGGAAAGTCGATGAAAAAGCGCTGGGCGCCGCAGGCTTCCAGGTACGCCCCGAACAGGACAAACAAGATCACGTAGGTGGCCAGCACGTTGGCCATGATCCCGAACACGCCGTCGCTTTTATAGAAGATACTGGTGCACATCTCGGAAAACGGGGCCCCGGCATGGGAAATTAGGTCCGGCGCCTTGTAGCCGTAAACCCCGTAAACGAGCATCACGACACCGATGATCACGAACACGTTTCCCACCACCCGGCGGGCCAGCTCGATGCCGATGAGCACCCCGATCATGGCCACCCACATGTCGAAGGGGGTTTCTGCGCCGGTGCGGTAGTTGATCACCTCAAAGTTAAGGATCCAGTAGCCGATGGTGAAAATGGAAGCGGCAATCAGAAGGTAGTCGACCACCCGCATGATCGGATGCTTCGACTTGTAAACCAGGAAGATCAGCACGTAGGTGATGATGACGTAGATGCCCCGGTGGTACTGGGTCGACGTCGGTTCGATGACCGCCGCATAGGAGTAGAAAAGGACGAGCGCGACGGCCAGCACATCGAAAATGACTTTTTCAACTTTGTGAAGTTTGTCGTACACGGTGGACCTGCCTGGGTTCTGCCGCGCCGGACCGGTTGCGCCCACCGGCCCTGCGGCGGCCGTTGAAAGAAAAGACAGGGGCCGATTTGGTTTCTCGGCCCCTGCCCGACATGGCTGGCAAGGGGATGACTCCTTTGGCCCCCTGCCGGCGGCATTGTCCCGCAGGCGGAACCTGCCGCAATACGATATGGAACTCCACCGTCAGGCGGCGGCTGACTTAGAGCTGGCCCTTTTCCTTCCAGAACTTTTCGGCTCCCGGATGAAACGGGGTCACGATGCCGTTGGTGCCGGTCTCTATGGCCATCTCCTTGAAGGTCTTTTTCTGGCCCACCATGTGCTTGAGCCCTTCGGGGGTGTAGATGATCGACAGCATGTCATAGACCAGCTCGGCCGGAGTTTCCCCGGAGGCCACCCACAAGGTCGAATCCTGGAAAGACGGAGTTTTCGTATCGACGCCGCGGTAGGTGCCGGCCGGCACGGCCAACTTCGAAAAATACGGATATTTTTTAAAAAAGCCGCTTTCCTCGGCGTCTTTTCCCAGGTTGACCAGGGCGATGTCGTTGGTCTGGGCCGCCATGATCACCGCGCCGCTTGGAAAGGCCGTAAACAGCCAGAAGGCGTCGAGCTGGTTGTTGCCGAAGGCCTGGGCCGCATCGTTGTAACCCATGGCGTTTCGCTCGATCTTGTCCCAGATTCCCATGTGGGTGAAGAACAGTTCACAGTTGGCAAACGCGCCGGAGCCGGCATTGCCGACGCCGACTTTCTTGCCCACCAGATCCTTGGTGCTCTTGATGCCGCTGTCATCCCGCACCACGAGCTGTGCCGGCGCCCCGTAGAGATAGGAGACCGCATACACGTTCTCATACTTGTTGGGGTCGTTTTTCATCTTGCCGTTTCGGCCCAGCCACACGTGGCCCGAGTAGACGACGCCGAACTGCTGTCGGTTGGCGTTGACCTTCCGCAGGTTTTCCACCGAGCCCGCCGAGGCCTGGGCCTGAATGTTGTAGTCTTTAAGGGCTTTTACCGGCTTGTAGACCTGTACGGCGTTGGCCACCACCTGGAAGGTGCCGCCGGCCGGGCCGCCGCCGAAGACGATCCGCTGTTTGGCTTGGGATTCAACCGAAAACACCAGGGTCAGGGAAACCGCCAGACAAACGGCGATCAAAACGGGAAAGAGTTTCATTCTCCTCATGGACCTCTCCTTTGTTGAACGTTTCCGTGGTTTGCGGCCGCCAGCGTCAACGCGACACCGCCGGCCGGCTCCATCCGGCTTGGGTGCAGACAGAGCCAATATACTGGATAATGGATACTATAAGGATCTGCTTGCGGTCAATTCGACGTTTTCTGATTTTGCTGTCAGAAAAATTCTTACAGGCCGACAGCAAGCTGCCGGCCTGAAAGAATTTTTTGGGGCGATTTTCG
Source organism: uncultured Desulfobacterales bacterium (assembly GCA_965602445.1). Lineage (GTDB taxonomy): Bacteria > Desulfobacterota > Desulfobacteria > Desulfobacterales > CAFBRK01 > JAIPEL01. The sequence goes on from CBFCZJ010000016.1 coordinate 10,366, forward strand.
ATAACGGCTAAGCTGACCAACGCAGAGGCCAATGGGTGCCGGATCGGATGCCGGGCAACTGTCTGAGCCGGTTAGGCCGCGTTGAAGCGGCCGCGACGGCGCCGTTCAAGAAAGACGCACACGGCCCATCTGGCCGGGACCAATCCTAAACATTCCATCAACGGCCGCCTCTATGCGGCCTTGGCGGCGAGTTTTGGCCGGCAGGAGAGCCGGCATCCATTGGCCGGTCTGCCCCTTTTCGGAGGATGGCGTCACCACCGAAAAAACAGGTCAAGGTTCAATGAGGCGGTTTTGCATGGCAAAGCGGGAAAGTTCGGCGTTGTTTCTGAGGTTGAGCTTTTTTAGGATTCGAAACCGGTAGGTGTCGACGGTTTTGATGCTGATGCCGTAAGCGTCTGCAATCTCCCGGTTCGTATCTCCGTGCGCCAGACGGCGCAGCACCTGCAGCTCCCGGGTGGAGAGCATGTCCAGAGGGGAGCCGCCCTTGCTTCCCCGGGCCAGGCGCAGGGCCAGGACTTCGGCCGCCGACGCGGTCAGGTAGCGGGAGCCTGCATGCACCTTTCGAATGGCGCTTACCAGCTGCTCCGGCGCCGATCGCTTGGTCAGATACCCCATGGCACCGGCTTCAAAAGCCCGAACAAGATATTGCTCCTCCTCGTGCATGGTCAGCACCAGGATCGGCAGATCCTCGTAAAGGGAAAGCAGGTGGCTGATCACCTCCAGGCCGTCCAGGCCGGGCATGGAGATGTCGATCACCGCGACATCGGGTCGGTGGGTCCGCGCCCGGGCGATGGCTTCCCGGCCGTCGGCCGCCTCGGCCACCACGGTCATGTCCTCGCTTTCTTCCACGATGCGGCGAAGGCCGTCGCGGACGATGCTGTGATCGTCGGCCAAAAGTACGCGGATCATGGCAGGTGTCCTTCCAGGGGGACGCGGAATTCGACCCGAGTGCCGGTCCCGACCCGGGACGCCACTTCGATGGAGCCTCCCACCAAAGAGGCCCGCTCCCGCATCCCGGCCACCCCCAGCGCCTCGGTTTCGCTCAACACCGCCGTATCAAAGCCGGCCCCGTCGTCCGCCACCGAAAGAAGAAGGTTTCCGTTTTCAGCGGCCAGCGATACGTGGACGCGGCTGGCACCGGCGTGCCGGGCCACGTTGGTCAGGGCCTCCTGTGCAATTCGGTAGGCGGCGGTGGCCAGACTGTCGGTGACGGCCGGCACATCAATCGGCTCGAATGTGCAGGAGATTTCGGTGCGGCGCTCGAAATCCCCCGCGTACCACTCCAGAGCATCGACCAGTCCGAGGGTGTCCAGCACCCCCGGCCGCAACCGGATGGCGATTCCCCGGACCTCTTCGATGGTCTTGTCAATGAGATCGCACATGGTCAACGCTCTTTGGGCGCCCTCGGGATCGATTTCTTTCAGGTGCTCCCGCATCCATACCGAATCCATCCGAAGCGCCGTCAGCACCTGCCCCAATTCGTCGTGAAGCTCCCGGGCGATGGCCGTCCGCTCTTTTTCCTGGCTGGCCATGATGCCCGCCGAAAGCCGCCTCAACTGGTCCTGGGCCTTTTTCACCGCCGTCACGTCGGTGGCGATGCCGCAGACGCCGATCGGGGCGGCGTTTTCGTCGTAAATGGGAAACTTGACCGACAGATAGGTGTGCAGGCCGTCTTCCTGAACGATCTGCTCCTGAACCTGAAGCGATCGCCCTTCTTCGAGCACCTGGCGGTCGTTTTTCTGAAACTGTCCGGCCACCGAGGCGGGAAGCAGCTCTTCGTCGGTCCTGCCCATGACATCCTGGCCGGCCAGATGAAACAACTCCACGAACCTGGAGTTGACCAGGGAATATCGGCCCTGGCGATCCTTGATATAGACCACTGCGGGCGTATAGCGCAGGATGCTGGAAATCTCTTGGGTGCGCTTGCGGACTTGACCCTCCAGGTCTTTGGAGTGCCGGCTGAGGGTCTCCTTGGCTTTGCGCAGTGCTTCTTCGGCCTTTTTCCGCTCCGTGACATCGATGGAGACGGCCAGGGTCCGAACGATGCTGCCGGCCGCATCCCGATCCGTGATGGCAGACAGGAGGACATCGACGATGCCGCCGTTCTTTTTCACGAAACGATAGGGCACCTCCTTGCAAAATCCGGTCTGGAAAAATGCGGGTAAGACCTTGTCCTGGGCGAACCGGCGAGAATCCTCCGTAAAAAAATCGGTGAGCTGCCGGCCGATGACTTCGTGCCGTTCATAGCCCATGACCTCGACCCAGTAGTCGCTGACGCTGAGCATCCGCCCCTCCGGGTCGATGGAATGAAGCATGGCCGGGGTGTGATGGTACAGCGAACGGTAGCGCGTTTCACTCTCGCGAAGCGCTTTTTCGGCCGTACGGCGCTGGTACAGCTCGCGGCTCGCCTTCCGGTAGAGCATCATCACAAAAAAACCCACCAGGAAGCAGAGCGTGAGGACGATCGGACCGATCATCTTGAGCAGCGGGTCGGACATGAACTGACCGGCGGCCGTCCCTTTGTTTTGCAGGTGAATCAACCGCCAGCCCGGATAATTGTCGATTTCGGCCTGATGAACGACATATTGCTTCCCGCTGTCGTCTCTTGCGCTGGCCGAATCAAAAAACCGGAGCCCGACCCACTCCCAGGGCCCGCCGCCGAACTGGCGGGATCGGGCGATCTTTGCCCGCTGCTCGGCCGAAATCGGATGGACCGACCCAAAAAGCCAGTCTTTTCGATTCGAAATAAAAATGATGCCGTGGGGGTCGGCCACCAGGACGGTTTCGTTGTCGGAAAAACCGATCTCCATTTCGATCAGGTCGATGGAGGATTTGATCACGGCCAGACCGATGGGGGTGTCTTCTCCCCTTTCAAAGATCGGAAAGCTGAAATAGGCACCCCTTTTGCGTGAAGTGACCCCCAGCGCCAGGTAGGTCGACGGCGCGCTGTGCATGGCCATCTGGACGTAGGGACGAAAGGCGTAATTCTTCCCGATGAAGCTGTCCGGGGCATTCCGATTGCTGGAAGCAACCGTCACCCCTCGATGATTGATGAGATAGCAGACATCGGCATCCATCGACTCTTTGAACAGATCGAGGATGGCATTGGCCTGATCCAGCGCCTCGGGTCCGGGCCGGACCAGCATCTCCAGAAGTTCGTTCATCCTGGAAAGGGTGCGCACCGAGCGGATGTTCTGCGAAAGCATGGCGGAAAGATTCTTCCGGATCAGCTCCACCCGGGTGACCACCTGCCGGTCGGCTCTTTTTTTGTCCGCCTCCCGCAGCGCAGAATAATACAGATATCCACCCAGCGAGACGGAGAGAAACGCCAGAAGCGAAAGCACCAGCAAAATGGTCCGAAGCTTCATCGTGTCCGTATCCTATTTTATCCAAATATGATACACGGGCATGGAATCCGGAAGCAAGAAGCAAAAGGGGGCTTTACCATGCACCGATATCTTCGAAAATGGCTCTGGCTCATGACGGCTGTCGGCCTGACCATGGTCGTTGCCTTGCACCGCGCCGAAGCGGTCCGAATCGGCGTTCTGCTTCCCCTGAGCGGTCCGATGGCCCCTGCAGGAGAAGCCGCCCGCACCGGTGTTGACATGGCGGCTGCATCGGACGGGTTTGCCGCGCCAGGGGCAACCCTGCATGTGGCCGATACCGCCGGGTCTTCCGAAGGCGGACGAACGGCGACGATGCGGCTGATACGAGAAAAACAGGTAGACGTATTGGTCGGCTGCCTGACCAGCCCTGCTGCCTGGTCGGCAGCGGCGGTTGCTGAAGCCTCCGGCGTGCCGCTTTTGATCAGCGGCGCCGGTTCCACGGCGATTACCGAACCCCCGTATCGGTTTGTCTTCCGCCTGAACCCTCCGGTCGAAGAAAAGTATGCCGCCCTGGCCTCCTTTATGGACCGGTATGTACCGGCCAGCCGCACCGCAGCCGTTCTCTGCGAAGCGCTTCCGCCAGCCGAAACTCTTTCCGAACAGTGGTTGGCCCAGGCGGCAGCCCTTGACCTCGACCCGCTGTTTCGCGTCCGTTTTGCGCCGGGCCGGATCGACTACCGACCCGAACTGGCCAAGGTGCGGGTCAAGAAACCGGCCCTCCTCGTGCTGATTGCCGCGCCGGCCGACGCTGCCCTGATGATGCGCCAGCGCCTGCACATGCCCCTGGCGCCCAAGGTGATCATCGGAGAGGCGCCGGGGGTGGCCCGGCCCGAGTTCGCCGGGACTGCCGGCAAAGCCGGTGAGTCCCTGTGCGCCTTGGTGCCGTGGGCGGCTTCGGCCTCTTTTCCCGGTGCCCGGCGATTCACCCGGGCCTATTTTGAGCGGTACGGCCGGCTTCCCGGCCATCACGAAGCGCTTGGATTTGCAGCACTGAACGTCGTGGCCGACGCTGTTTCCCGGTCCCGTCCGACGAGCAAAGGCGCCCTTCGAAACGCGATGGCCAAAACGGATCTTTCGACGATCTGCGGCGTTGTCCGATTCAACGCGAAGGGCGCCCGGCCGGGTCAAAATCGAGCGCCGTGGCTCCTGGTGCAGTGGCAGTCAGGCCGCCTGGAAACCGTCTGGCCCCGGAACAGGGCCAGCGCGGAACCGATTTTTCCTTAAGTACATGGGGGCCTCATTATGGTAACGATGGTTTCACCGCAGAGGCCGCAGAGGCTGCGCAGATAAAGACATATATGATCTTCTCTGCGCTCTCTGTGCCTCGGCGGCGAGTGTTCTTTGCTCTGAGTACCGTCACCGAAACCATGCCCTTGAGCACATAGCCCCGAGAGCCTTCGCTACATCAACGATTTAAAAAACTGGTCCGGCTCGGAAATGGTATCCGGTTTGGGGGTCCGCTCGGTGGGGACGGTTCCTTCCTTGAAACATTCAAAGACCGTCTTTTCCGATTCGGAGATCGGAAGCAGACCGGTTTTCGCATCGATCTTGGCGAAAACAATTCCTTCCGGGGCCTCGAACACCTGAACCGGCGTGCCGTCAAGTATGCGCTTCATAAAGGCGAGCCAGATCGGACTGGCAGCCCGGGAGCCGGTCTCGCCCTCCCCCAGGGAGCGTTCCTCGTCAAACCCCACCCAGGTACCGGTGATATAGCGGGGGGTATACCCCATGAACCATGCGTCGAAAAGATTGTTGGTGGTTCCCGTCTTTCCGGCGGCCGGCCGGTTCAACGCCTTGGCCCGCTGCCCGGTTCCATGCTGAACCACCCCTTCCAGCAGGTGGGTCATGATGTAGGCCGTGCTTGAATCGATCACCTTTTCCTGGAGCGGCTTGGCTTCTTGCATGACATTTCCGTCCCGATCGAGGATCTTTCGGACAAAGACCGGCTCGATTCGATCGCCCTGATTGGCAAAGACCGAGTAGGCGTTGGTCAGCTCCAGCAGCGAAACCCCGGAGGAGCCCAGGGCAATGGACAGGTCCCGGCTCAAGGTGGAGGTGATTCCCAGCTTCCGGGCATAGTCGATCAGGTAGTCGATGCCGATATCCTGCAAAATCTTGATGGTGACCACGTTTCGCGACTTGGCCAGGGCTTCTCGCAGCAGTGTGGGGCCGTAAAATCGCTCTTTGTAATTTTTCGGCTTCCAGGTAAAGTCCCGTTCGAGGTCCTCGAAAACAATGGGCGAGTCGACGATGACCGTAGCCGGTGTATATCCCTTGTCGATGGCCGCGGCATAGATGATCGGCTTGAATGCCGAACCGGGTTGTCGCCGGGACTGCACGGCCCGGTTGAACTGGGTTTCTTCAAAATCCCTTCCCCCGATCATGGCCTTGACTTCACCGGTGGCGGCCTCGATGCACAGCAGGGCTGCCTGCACGATCGGCTCCTGCTCCAAAGACAGCTGCCAGTCTCCCGTCTCCTCGCTGCGCCCCTTGATCCGAACCTCGATGACGTCTCCCACCCGAAGCACCTGGCTGGGGCGGTGGATCCGGACCGCGTAGTAAGGCACATCCGGATCCGGCTTTCTCGCCCAGCGCATGTCCTCCATGGCAATGAAGCCGAGGCCGGCGCCGATGCGGACCTGGACCTTTTCTCCGACATCGTCGACATTGGTGACCACGCCCCGAGCGATCCGATCGGATTCGGGCGGCGCTTTTTCCGATTCCGACTGAAGCTCGGAGACAAACGACTCGATTTCTTCCGGGTGGACGCGCATCAACGGCCCCCTGTAGCCCTGGCGCTTGTCCAGCGCGCGAAGACCAGATTCGATTTCCTGGCGGGCGATTTTCTGCATATCGACATCGACGGCCGTATGAATCTGGAGGCCGCCGGTGTAAAGCGCTTCGGGGCCGTAGCGCTCTTCGATCTGCCTTCGCACGTGCTCGGTATAAAACGGCACTTCGTCCAGGTACCAGTTCTTTCGGCCGTGGATATCCAGCTCGGTGGCCATGGCTGCTTCGACGGTCTTTTTGTCGATGTATCCTTCGGTTTCCATCCGGTTGAGCACATAGATCTGTCGTTCTTTGGCCAGCCTCGGTTTTCGAAACGGAGAATAGCGGCTCGGCGCCTGGGGAAGCCCGGCGAGCATCGCCGATTCGGCTAGGTTGAGGTCGGAGACGTCTTTTCCAAAGTAATTCTCGGCGGCGGCGGCCACGCCATAGGCGCCGTGGCCGAGGTAGATCTGGTTCAGATACAGAAACAGGATCTCCTCTTTGGAAAAGGCTTTATCGATGCGGTAGGCCAGAATCGCCTCTTTGATCTTTCGCTGATAGCTTCGCTCCGGAGTCAGCAAAAAGGACTTGGTGACCTGCTGGGTGATGGTGCTTCCTCCCTGGACGATGGTTCCCGCCTCCAGGTTCTTGAAAAACGCCCGGACGATGCTTGGAAAATCAACCCCCTTATGGGAATAAAAACGGGCGTCTTCTGCCGCGACAAACGCCTGTACAAGCTGCTTCGGGATTTTGGAAAGGGGCACCACGATCCGGCGCTCCTTGTAGAACTCGGCGATCTTGCGACCGTCTGCGGCATAGACGGTGGTCACCACCGGCGGCCGATAATCGGCCAAAGAAGAAATCTTTGGAAGATCCTGACTCAGGGAAATGTAGACGCCGGCCAGGGCCGCGGCGCCGGCCACAGCGATAACCACCGTCAGCCAAAGCGTCCACCTGACGATTCGACGGCCCAACCCGCCGGGGCGGCGTTGGGTCCGCTCCTTTCGAACCTTAGACGGCGATTTTTTATCAACGGGCATGATCGTCCCCTTTTTTTCACTCGGCTGTCGGCAACATCGTGCCAAGCATAATTCGAAAAGTTGTTATTTTAGTCAAATCCCGCCGGCTTGTAAACGCCATTTTATCCGCCTTCATCATCCGGGCGAAAACAGGCCAAAAAGGGGCCTTTTGAAAAAGCATTGACGAAGACATCAAGGAGATGTTATTAAATTCATTTTTAATTTTAGATCGTTGTCACCGAAAAAAAGGGGTGGTCGCTTTCATGGAAACGCTCGATTTTGAAAAAACGGGTGGATTGATTCCCGCGGTCGTTCAGGATGCGGCTTCCGGCGAAGTCCTGATGCTGGCCTATATGAACGCAGAAGCGTGGCAAAACACCCTTTCCACCGCCATCGCCACGTATTGGAGCCGGAGCCGAAACCAGATCTGGGTCAAGGGGGAAACCTCGGGCAACGTTCAGCGGGTCAAGGAGATCCGCATCGACTGCGATCGGGATACCGTGCTGCTGAAGGTGGATCAGATCGGCGGTGCGGCCTGCCACACAGGACATCGGTCCTGCTTTTTCCGCCGGGTCCAAAGCGATGGAACCGAAACCGTCGTCGGAGAGCCGGTGTTTGATCCCAAGGAGGTTTACAAGAAATGAGCGACATGCTGAAGCTGGGCATTCCAAAAGGAAGCCTCCAGAACGCCACCATCGCGCTCTTTAAACGATCCGGCTGGAACATCACCGTAAACGACCGCAGCTATTTTCCCGAAATCAACGATGAAAACATCGAGTGCGCCATCTGCCGCGCCCAGGAGATGTCCCGGTATGTGGAAAACGGGACCCTGGATGCCGGTTTGACCGGAAAGGACTGGATCGCTGAGAACCGATCCGATGTGCACGTCGTCAGCGATTTGGTCTATTCAAAGGTCAGCGCCAGGCCGGCCCGCTGGGTGCTGGCGGTTCCCTACGACTCACCGGCAAAGACGATCAAAGACCTGGCCGGAAAAAAGATCTCCACGGAGTTGGTGGATTTTACCCGTCGGTTTTTTGCCGACCACCGGATCAAGGTCGATGTCGAATTCTCCTGGGGGGCGACGGAGGCCAAGGTTGTCTCCGGCCTGGCCGACGCCATCGTGGAAGTCACCGAAACCGGAAGCACCATCAAAGCACATGGACTTCGGATCATTCACGAACTGATGCAGACCAACACCCAGCTCATCGTCAATCATCGGGCCTGGAAACAGCGGGAAAAGCGGGAAAAGCTCGAACAGGTCTCCCTGATGCTCAACGGCGCCCTGAAGGGAGACAAAATGGTCGGCCTGAAAATGAACGTCCCCAGCGACCGGCTCGAACAGATCATGGCGCTTCTGCCGAGCCTGAACGCGCCGACCGTGGCAAGCCTGTATCAGACCGAATGGTTCTCGGTGGAAACCGTGGTCAGCCTCCATGCGGTCCGCGACCTGATTCCGAGGCTGATGAACGTCGGTGCCGAGGGGATTATCGAGTATCCGCTCAACAAGGTGATATAGAACGCCCACCGCAGAGACACGGAGGTCGCAGAGATTTCCTACACCCGTCGAACAATGGCAAACCGCTCGTTGCAGCCGCATCATCGTGGTGGGTGAAACCATGCGCAATTGATTTTTTCCTGCGCACTCTGCGATGAACACCCAGGAGAAAAAACCGTGACTACCGAACGCATTCGAGGAATCACTTCCTTTATCGTGATGGACGTATTGGAAAAAGCGCACGAAATGGAGCGACGGGGGGTGAACATCGTTCATCTCGAAGTCGGAGAGCCCGATTTTGACACCCCGGCCTGTATCAAGGCAGCGGCCTGCCAGGCCTTGGAAAATGGTCATACCCACTATACCCACAGCCTCGGCATGCTCGAACTGCGGGAGGCGATCTGCGAATATTATTCTGACACATACGGCGTGTCGGTCGATCCCGGACAGGTCGTGGTCGGCTCCGGCACCTCCCCGGTCATGTTCGTTTTGTTCGCAGCCCTGATCGAAAGCGGCGAAGAGGTGATCATCTCCGATCCCCACTATGCCTGTTATCCGAATTTCATCAAGTTCATGACGGGCGTTCCGGTCACCGTCCCGGTTTACGAAGAAGACGGGTTTCAGTTCCGGCCGGAAGCCATCAAGAAGCGGATCACCGACCGGACCCGGGGGATTTTCATCAATTCCCCATCGAACCCAACCGGAAATCTGCTTTCGGCGCAGCGGATGAAAGAGATCGTGGATCTTTGCCCCCATGTGATTTCCGATGAAATTTACCACGGCCTCGTCTACGAGGGAAAAGAGCGCTCTATTCTCGAATTTTCAGACGACGCCTTCGTACTGAACGGGTTTTCAAAGCTCTACGCAATGACAGGCCTCCGGCTTGGATATCTGATCGCCCCCCAGCGGTTTATCCGGCCGATCCAGAAAGTGATGCAGAATTTTTTCATCTCGGCAAACGCGATGGTTCAAATGGCCGGCATTGCGGCCCTTAAGGAGGCCGGCCCCGACGTGGCGAAGATGAAGCAAACCTACAACGAGCGTCGGAAATTCATGATCCGACGCCTCAAGGAACTCGGCTTCGGCATCACCGTGGAGCCCACCGGAGCGTTTTACGTGTTTGTCAACGCCAAACATTTGTCGCAGAATTCCTATCGCCTGGCTTTCGACATCCTTGCAAAGGCCCATGTGGGGGTGACGCCGGGCATCGATTTCGGCAAAAACGGCGAAGGCTACCTCCGGTTTTCCTACGCCAGCTCCATGGAAAACATCCAAGAAGGCATGGACCGGCTCGAGCGATACCTCGATCGGTACTCCGGCATCGAGGCCGCCCCCCCGGCCTGAGGGCGGAAAAACTGCCGCAACCAGTCCAGCCGCGCGGCGGAGCTCCGAATGAATATTCAATCCGCTGAATTTATCAAAAGTGCGGTCAAACCCACGGAATATCCTCCCCCGCAACTGCCGGAAATCGCCTTTGCCGGAAGGTCCAATGTGGGCAAATCCTCCCTGATCAACACCCTGGTCAACCGAAAGCGGCTGGTCAAAACCAGCAACACGCCGGGCCGGACCCAGCTGCTCAACTTTTTTGCGGTCAACGGTCGGATCGGTTTCGTCGATCTTCCCGGATACGGGTATGCCAAGGTCCCGGAAGCGGTTCGGCAGCGATGGGGCCCGATGGTGGAAGCGTATCTCTTACAGCGGGGCTGTCTGCGGGGGGTCGTCCTGCTCATGGACCTCCGCCGGGATCCGGGCAGCGAAGAGATCAATCTGCTCCACTGGCTGGTCGACCGCACCTTGCCGGTCAGAATCGTGCTGACCAAGGCCGACAAGCTGTCAAAAAGCCGGCAAACGCTCCGGCGCCAGAAAATCGCTGCAGCCCTGCGAATTTCCGCCTCGGAGCTGATCCTCTTTTCTGCCAAAACCAGGGCGGGCAGAGACGACCTGTGGCGGGAAATTTTATCCATGGCTGATGAGGCGCAGCCGTGACCTCGACGACATCAGCGTTTCGCTCCGGCTTCATTGCCATGGTCGGCGCGCCCAACGTCGGAAAATCGACCCTGTTGAATCGACTGCTTGGAGAAAAAATCTCCATTACCTCCAGGAAGCCGCAGACCACCCGGAACCGGATTCTCGGGGTCGTTCACCGGGAGCGATCCCAGATGATTTTCGTCGACACGCCGGGCATCCATCGCTCCGGTTCTCAGCTCAATGTCCGCATCGTCGATGCGGCCCTGGCCGCCATCGGAGATGCCGATTTACTCCTGATGATCGCCGACGCCTGCTCTCCCGACCCGGATTCGGAAAGACTTTTGATCGAAAACCTTCGCGGACAGAACCGAACCGTGATCCTGGCCCTGAACAAAATCGATCGAATCGACAAGCCAAGCCTGTTGTCTCAGATCGCCGGGTGGAGTCGTCGCTTCACCTTCGAGGCGATCGTGCCGATTTCGGCCCGCATGGGCACCCAGGTCGATGTCCTATTGTCCGCCATGGAAAAGGGGCTTCCTCTTGGACCGCCCCTGTTTCCCGAAGATGCCGTCACAGATGCGCCGATGCGTTTCATCGCCGCAGAGATCGTCAGGGAAAAAGTGTTTCGCTACACCGGCGATGAAATTCCCTATGCAACCGCCGTCACCGTGGATGAGTTCAACGCGGCCGGCGACCGTGCACCGGTGCGGATATCAGCGACCATCCACGTGGAGCGAGATTCGCAAAAGGGGATGGTCATCGGAAAAAAGGGGGGCAAGCTGCGCCAGATTGGCGCCGCCGCCAGAGAAGACTTAGAAAAAATGCTGGAAAAACAGGTTGTTCTGAATCTGTTCGTCAGGGTTCAGAAAAACTGGAGTCGGGATGGCCGCGCCCTTCGAAAATTCGGCTATTGATTGCGATGGTCCTTTCCTATCACCCCTGTTATGTGGGAGATCAAAACCGCCTCTGCGCAGGACGGACACCGAATGAAGAAGACGCGGCCGCCATGGCGGCTGCCGACGCGGTGATTCTTCCCCAAGGGTGCAGCCGATCCTTGTACCGTCTGGCCCGGCGCCACTGCCAGCGGGTGTTTCCAAACTACAACGCACGGTTTGCCTATCCGGGGAAAACCGGACAGGTTCGCCTGTTTCGGAAATTCAGTGCCCCCCATCCGGAAACCCGCCTTTATCCGGACACGGCCACCGCTGCGGCGTCGTGTTTGCCGCGTCCGCCCATGGCGTTTCCCTTTGTCTTTAAATTTGACTGGGGTGGAGAAGGCGATGGCGTCTACCGGATCGAAGGCCCAGACATGCTCCGTCGCCGGTTGAAGGCAGCGAATTCCGAGCCGCCGACACCATGCCTGGTTCAGGAATATGTTCCCCACGGGCAAAAAACCCTCCGCGTCGTGGTGATCGGAACAACGACGCGCTCTTATTGGAAGGTGGTTCAGCAACCAGGCCGCTTCGGCGCCAGCCTGGCTGGAGGTGCCGTGATCGACGCGCGGACCGGCCCGGAACTTCAAGCCGCCGGAAAAGAGGCCGTCGCGGATTTCTGCCAAAAGTCCGGCGTTGACCTCGCCGGTTTTGACCTGATTTTTCCGGAAGGGTCGACTCGCTCCCGGCCGCTGTTTCTGGAGATCAATTACTTTTTCGGCAGAAGGGGGCTGGGTGGATCAGAGCGCTTCTACGAAATACTGGAAAAAGAAATCCGAGACTGGCTTGTCCGCGCGCGCTGAAAACATGCTCCCCTCGGCGCCCTGCCCAAGCCATGCCGGCGGAAGAGAATCGTGAAAGGAGATCATGGCCAAACGAAGACCGCCCGACCTGCCGGGGCCTTTTGCCGAAGACCTGGATGAAGCCGCAATCCGGCGGGAGCGTCAACGGGCCCGGGAGCTTCGCCACAGCCAGTGGTGGAAGCGAAAGCTGGCCAAGGGGGTGTGTTACTGGTGCGGCCGGAAGACGGCCCCTTCGGCACTGACCATGGATCACATGGTTCCGATTGCCAGGGGGGGGCGTTCGGTCAAGGGCAACGTGGTCCCGGCCTGCA
>CBFCZJ010000017.1:0-22383 GCA_965602445.1 uncultured Desulfobacterales bacterium
GACTACATCATCTTTCCGCTGGACGTGCCGTCCGTAAAGGAGGCTGAAAAATACATCGAACTTCTTGCCGGCCGCGTAGGGGTGTTCAAGGTGGGATTGGAGCTTTTCATCGAAGCCGGACCTTCCATCGTGCGGCGGATCGTCGCCGCTGGAGGGCAGGTGTTTTTGGACCTCAAGCTTCACGACATACCGGCCACGGTAGGCCGGGCCATGGCCCGGGCCGCTGATCTTGGCGCGTCGCTTGCCACGGTTCACTGCGGCGAATCGCTGCGGATGCTCGAAGCGGCCGTGGCAGGCGCCGATGGGAAAGTGGCGGTTCTGGGGGTGACCGTGCTGACCAGCGTTTCGACCGAAGACCTGCGTTCTGCCGGCTTTCGTCCCGAACTTTCCCGCGACATGGAAGCGTTGGTGCGGCACAGGGCGAACATGGCCCGGCAGGCAGGGTGCGCCGGGGTCGTCTGCTCGCCGCTGGAGGTCAAAGGGATCAAAGAGAAGCTTGGCCGGAGGTTTTTAGCGGTCACTCCCGGGGTTCGCCCGTCCTGGGAGGCGGTGGCCGGCGACGACCAGCAGCGGGTGGCCACCCCGGCCTGGGCGGTGGCCGCCGGCGCCGATTACCTGGTGATCGGCAGACCCATCCGGGATGCAGACGACCCGGCGGCAGCGGCGGCAAAAATCGCCGATGAAATCGCCGGCGCAATTAGCAGTAAATCTGGTCTTTTTTAGGTAATCCGTGTGCCTCAAAAACCGAGACCGGTATTGAATGCAGTTTCACAAACGGATGAACTCGGCGGTGAATCTTTTTTGATCTGAAATCCGTTGCCGAAAGAATGCCACCGAGCACTGCGCCCTCAAGAAAGCGGCTTGCCATGGGTATCCGATATAAAATACGGAAAGCCGAGACGATCCTACAGCGCCTTTCTTCGGAAGAACGAAGCGGGGTTGAAGGGATCTGCGAGGGGATCAAAAAGGAGCAGCTTCGTCTGAAGAAGAACGGCCGGTCGTTGTTTGTGCGCTGCATTGCCGGATGTGAAGGTCTTTGCTGCAAAAACGTGATCGCAGACGAGCTGATCACTCTGCGGGACATGATCTTCATCCTGGGGGCCTCTTCGCTTGGCCCTGAGGATCTGCTGCCTTTGGCGGAAAAAGAATCCCTGTTTACCGCAGACTGCATGTTTTTGAAAAACGGCGTCGGCCCCTGTATCTTTCCCGACGGCATCCGGCCGGAAAAGTGCGTATTGAGTTTCTGCGGCGACGACCGGCCGATCGCCGAAAACATTCGGGCGGTTCACCGCGGATTTGCTCGGCTCCACCGGTTTTTGCTGATTCGAAAGCCCGTGCTTCTTCTCTTTGCCTGAGTTGATCGACTCAAAAACCCTGACACTTATGGCAGTTTTGCCGTTTAAAGCGTGCACTGCCGGAAGAAAATGGCTGCTGCGATCGCACCGCCCAGCAGGAGGGTGAACAGAATCTGATCCGGAGAAAAATGCTTCATGGAAGCGGTCAATCTTCCCGGTCGAGGCCGAAGGCGGTGTGCAGGACCCGGACGGCAAGCTCCGTGTATTTTTCTTCGATGATGCAGGAGATCCGGATTTCCGAGGTGGAAATCATCGCGATGTTGATCCCCTCTTTGGCCAGGGTGGAGAACATCAGAGACGCCACACCGGAGTGGTTGCGCATGCCGACGCCGATGACCGACACTTTGGCGATGTTTTCGTCGCCGAAGACCTCTTCTGCACCGATTTCTTCTGCCACCCTTTCTTCGATGGACATGGCCTTCTTAAAATCGGAGCGGGGCACCGTGAAGGTCAGGTCGGTCTGACCCGCGGCCCGGGTGTTCTGGATGATCATATCGACGACGATTCCGGCCTCGGTGATCGGGGAAAAGATCTTGGCTGCGGTGCCGGGTTGATCGGGAACTTTTTTCAGCGTGATGCGCGCCTGGTCCTTGTCGTGGGTGACCGCCGAGACCACCACCGTTTCCATGCCCGGTTCTTCGCTGATGACCATCGTGCCTTCCTCCTCGGAAAATGATGAGCGGACGTGGAGCGGAACGTTGAACTTTTTGGCAAAGCCCACCGAGCGGATCTGCAGCACTTTGGCACCGAGGCTCGCCATGTTGAGCATTTCATCGTAGCATACGGCATCGAGCTTCTGTGCCTTTGGGCAGATGTTCGGATCGGCGGTATAGATGCCGTCCACATCCGTATATATTTCGCAGATGTCCGCCTTTAGGGCGGCGGCGATGGCCACGGCAGAGGTATCCGATCCGCCGCGGCCAAGGGTGGTGATGTTTCCTCTCGGGTCAAAGCCCTGAAATCCGGCGACGACGACGATTTGCCGGTTCTTCAAATGCTGCTGGATACGGGCAGCGCCGACCTCCAGGATCCGGGCGTTTCCAAAAGAGCAGTCAGTCAGGACCTCGGCCTGATATCCGAGCATAGAAAGCGCCGGGTAGCCGATTGCCCTGAGCATCATGGCCAGCAGGGCCACGGTGGTCTGTTCTCCGGTGGCGAGCAGCACGTCAAGCTCCCTGCGATCCGGCTCCGGCGCGGCCTCCTTGGCCATTTGGATCAGGCGGTCGGTCACGCCGGCCATGGCAGACAGGATGATGACCAGGTCGTTTCCCTCGTCATAGGCCTTGGCCGCCCGCCGGGCCACGTTCCGCATTCGATCCGAGTCGGCCACCGAGGTGCCCCCGTATTTCTGAACGATCAGTGCCATGGTTCCTTTCCTGCTCCACTCTTGCGGGGGTTACTGGATCAAGGTGTCCGGTGCTTCTCAGCTCAGCCTCGGTCCCGTTTTTGGACGTCTGCCGGGGGCGCATCATCGCCTCGGCACGCTTCCATTTGTTTCCGAAGCGCTTGTAACAGATCCTCCGAATGCTGTCCACAGGCGTTCAGAGTCAGGATGCGAATCTCCGGCTCCGGGTCGTGGAAGCGAATTTCCAGCCGGTCGGCAGGCAGAAGGCGTTCACAATTCTCAGCCCATTCAACGGCCACGACGCCTTTTCCGCTGAACACTTCATCGAACCCGATCTCCTCGAGTTCGGCACAGTGGGCAATGCGGTAAAGGTCGGCATGGAACAGCAAAAGGCGTCCGGCGTATTCGTTGATCAGGGTAAAGGTCGGACTGGTGATCGGCGTTTGTTCGGATACTCCCAGACCCCGGGCCAACCCCCGGACCAGGACGGTTTTTCCGCTGCCAAGGTCCCCGTAAAGGGCCAGCACGAGGCCGGGTTCGGCCAGCTTGCCGATGTGCCGCCCTAGTCTACGGGTCTCATTTTCACTTTTAGTAGTGATGATCATTTGGCGGAGGGTTGAATGGTTGATTGGTTGAATGGTTGATTGGTTGATTGGCGGGTCAAGAAGCAGACTGTCCAATGAGCCGTATTTGCTTTTCCGACTTGACGAATCGACCACTTGACCATTTAACCACTCAACCACTGCCGCGGAGCGGCAAAAAAGGAATGCCGGTCACGGGCCAGCTCCCGGGGGTGGACGATTGACCGCTCATTAATTCCCCGAGCCGGGAAGGGATTTCGTCCATGACATCGGTGGCGAGGTACCCGAAGGGGCCGATGTCGCCGGCCAATACGTCCGCCGATCTGCCGTGCAGGAATACGCCCGTGCATGCGGCGTCTATCGGCGTTGCGCCCTGGGCGAGCAGGCCGGCAATCAGTCCGGTCAGCACGTCGCCCATCCCGCCTGACGCCATGCCGGAGTTTCCGGTAGGGTTGATAAAGCAGGTGCCGTCCGGATCGGCCACCACCGTGGCCGCTCCCTTGAGAACCAGAAAGACGCCGTATTTTTGGGCAAATGAGCGGGCGGAGCCGACTCGATCCGCCTGGACTTCTGCGCTCGAAACGCCGGAGAGACGGGACATTTCCCCCGGATGAGGGGTCAACACCACCGGCACCCGGGCATTGGCGACCGCATCGAGTCCGCCGGCGAGGCAGTTGAGCCCGTCTGCATCGATGATTAGCGGTACCGGGCTTTCTGCGACCAACCGACGCACCAGGTTGGTTGTTTCTTCGGCAGTGCCGAGGCCCGGCCCCAGTGCAATGCATTTTTTGTCAGCCGCCAGGGAAAGGATTCTGTCCAGAGCCGATTCATCCAGGGTCCCGTCCACGGTCTCCGGAAGCGGGCTCGTCATCACCTCGGTCACCTGAGGCTCCAACACCGGGTTCAGACTTTTGGCAACGGCCAGGGTGACCAGGCCGGCCCCGGCCCGCATCGCCGACAGGGCGGTCATGGCTGCAGCGCCGGTTTTGCCGAAAGAGCCGGCCACCACCATCAGGTGTCCGGTGGTTCCTTTATGGGCGGCGCGATGCCGGCGCGGAAGCCGGCCGGCGATATCGGTCGGCGTCAGCAGACGGCAGCGCGCCCCAACGGCTTCGGCGATTTTTGGCGGCACCCCGATGTCGACGATCCGAAGCCGGCCGGTGTGCTCCGTTCCGGGATGCAGGAGGTGTCCGCTCTTGGCAAAGGCAAAGGTGGCCGTTGCCGAAGCATGAATGCAGGTGCCGCAGATTTGCCCGGTATCGGAGTTGATGCCCGACGGGATGTCCACGGAAAATACCGGCCGATTCAGTTCGTTGATCCGGTCGATGGCGTGCTGGAAAAGCCCTCGGACATCGGAGTTGAGCCCGGTGCCCAACAGGGCGTCGATCCAGATGTGGTGATGACGAATGGCGGCGTCCGCCGCTTGAAGCGCGTTGACGTCGGTGATTTCGACTACCTGTACGGTCAGCGCATCGAGCAGGTCGAGGTTGACCCGGGCATCGCCCCTGACGCGGTTTTTTTCAGCAAGCAGGTAGACCGTGACGGAAACCCCTTGTTGGTGCAGGTAGCGGGCCATGACGAATCCGTCGCCTCCGTTGTTTCCGCTTCCTGCGATCACGGCGACCGATTTTTTTTTTGCGTCACCGAAGAATTCCAGGAAAAAGCGCACGGCGCCGCGGCCGGCATTTTCCATCAGCACCCGGCCGGGAAGGGCGAACTCTTCGATGGTGCGCCGGTCCATCTCGCGCATTTCAGCTGCAGTGACCAGGTACATCGTGTTTTCTCCTTGTCCTACCGCCGACCGTTTAGCATCGACAGCATCTCCCGGACGACCTCGGGCATTCCCTTCATCAGTGCCATGGCGACAAGGCTGTGTCCCATCACGACGCCGTCGACTTCCTCCATTGCGCGAAGCCTTTTCATCCGGGCAGGGGTGACGTCGGTTCCCGCGATAAACGGCATCTTGAGCTTTCGCGCCAGTTTGGCCGCATCCATTATCCGCGACAGGCTGTGCTCGGAGTGCTCCAGAAAGGCAGTTTCCACCTGGACCGCTGTCGCTTCGATGCGGTGAGCGATTCGAATCTGCTCCGGGTCTGCCTCGATGCATACACCGACTGAAATCCCGGCGTCGGTCAGGATTCGAATGGCTTCGGCCGCCTGCTCCCGATGGACGATCAGGTCCAGGCTCCCTTCCGGTGATCGCACCTCCCAGTCTTCGGAGACGAGAAAAACCCGGTTCGGTTTGAGCTCGAGGGCGGCGCCGATCATTGCCGATGTAGCGCTCATCTCCAGGACCACCGGGATATGGACGATTTCACGCATGAGGCGAAGATCGCGATCCCGGATCTGGCTGCGGTTCTCCCGAAGATGGGCGGAAACGGCGTCGGCCCCGCCCAGCTCCGCCAGCACGGCCAGCGCAGCCGGCTCGGGAACGCCTCCTGCACCGCTGCTGCGTAAAGTCGCCACAGAATCGATGCGGGCGATCAGCTCCGTCATGGTTCTCCTCCTTGCGCCAGGGACGCCAACAGCTCCAGTAGCTCGCGGGTCTTTTCCTCCATGGCGGCGGCGTCTGAGCCTTCCCTTTCATGGTCGTAGCCATAGAGGTGAAGCACTCCGTGGACGAGCAGATCGGTCAGCCGCTGCGTCATCGGAATCTGCGCCGATTCGGCCTCCCGGAAGGCCGTGTCCACGGAAATGACCACATCGCCCAGCAGCTGGGGGGATAGATGGGAAAAATCGCCTTCCAGCATGGGAAACGAGATGACATTGGTCGGTCCTTCCCGATGCAGATAGGTCCGGTTCAGCTCCGTGATCCGGTCGTCGTCTACGAATACGATGGAAAGCTCATCGTCAGGATTGCCCAAGGCGCTTAAGATGGCCTTTGCCTCGCGGCGGATCCTCGCGGTCGGTATCCGATGACGGCTTTGCTGATTGTCGATGAGTACTGCCATTTTTCCCCTTGCCGTCGATCCGGGTGACGGTTTCGCTGTATTCGATGCGATGGTGGTGGATGCCGTTGAGAATTTTATTGAACGTTTTCGCTATGGAGTTCAGGTCCTTGAGGGTCAACTCGCAGTTGTCGAGCTGATTGTCGGAAAAGATCTTGTTGATCAGGTTTCCGACCAGCCCCTGCAGCCGTGAAGGGGTCGGGTTGTAAAGGGTGCGGGAGGCCGCTTCGACCACATCGGCCAACATGACCAGGCCGGCCTCCTTGGTCTGGGGCCGGGGGCCGGGATAGCGAAAATCGTCGATATTGACGGCGTCTTCTCCCCGCTGCTGCTTTGCTTTTTCGTAGAAGTAGCTGATCAGGCTGGTTCCGTGGTGCTGACGGATCGCATCGACGATCGCCTGGCCAAGCTTATGCTTCTTTGCGATTTCCACCCCGTCCCGCACATGGGCGATGAGAATGAGGCTGGACATGGAGGGCGCCAGCTTGTCATGGCGGTTTTTTCCGTCCATTTGATTTTCGATGAAGTAAAGCGGCTTTTTGATTTTTCCGATATCGTGGTAGTACCCGCATACTTTGGCCAGCAGTGGATTGGCGCCGATTTCCGAGGCAGCCGCCTCCACCATGGACCCGACGATGACCGAATGATGATACGTGCCCGGCGCTTCGATCATGAGACGGCGCAAAATGGGCCGGTCCAGATTGGCCAACTCCAAGAGCGTGATCTCCGTGGTGTAGCCAAATGCCAGTTCGATCACCGGAGCCAGGCCAAGGGTGATGATCGATGCCCCGACTCCGCCCAGAAAGGCAAACGCCCAATCCCACAGGAGCGTGACCCCGAGATAGTTGCCGGTGTAAATGTCGACCGCTGTTGCCAGCAGGATGTTGAGAAGTCCGGTTTTTGCCCCTGCAGCGAGGAACGCCTTGCGCTCCCGGCAGTTCTGGATCCAGTATGCCGCCATGGCGCTGCTGACGAAAAAATAAAAAAAGAGCTCGAAGCGGTTTTCAAAAGCAATGCTCGTGCCCGCCGCCACCAGCAGCGACAGGGCGATGGCCGTTTGAAGACCGAGAAACAGGCAAAAAAGCATGCCTGCCGCAGCCAGTGGGATGCCGAAGGTAAGAGCCGATTCGGATATGGCGTATGGATGGTCGTGGCCCAACTGGTTGCCGACGGCCGAAGAAATCTGCACGAAGAGAAAGAAAAAAAGCAGGGTGCAGGCGATGAACAACAGGTTTTTATCCGTGTCGCGAAGCTGCCGCCGATCCTCCCGGATATACAGCAGATAGGCAACGACCAGAAAGATGGCCAGAATCATCGCCGCTCCGAGGGCCGTTGAGAGAATCTGCTCGTTTTCCTGTCGTTTATTCAGGGCCTTGAGCTTCAGCAGCTGCCCCTGGGTCACCCTCTCGCCTTCGCGAAGCAGCATTTCACCGGCCTTGATCTGATGCAGCACCGGTTTGACTTCCTCGGCGGCGATTTGCTTTCGCTTTTCGGTTTCGCTTCGGTTCAAGGTGATGTTGGGTTGAACAAGCCGCTGGCAAAAATCGACGATCAGGTTGATCAGGTTATAGTTGAGACCTTCCACAAGGGGCTGGCCGATGACCCGGACCATGGTCTTTGCCTGGTCCAGACCGTAAAAGGGGCGAAGGCTTTTGACCACCTCCTCGTTTCCGGAGCCGATGTTCCGCAGTGTGACGCCGGTTTCGGCTTGCCTCAGCAGCCCTTCTTTGTCTGCGACAACGCCGTTTTCAAAGATGGCAGACAGGATCTGGACGATGAGCGCCGAAATCTGCTTCGAGAACGCCTCTTTTTCAAGGATTCGATAGGCGCCTTCGCTCACCTCGATGCCAAGAAGCGCCTCAAACTCGCCCTTCATTTGCCAAACGCGTTCATGCACCGAGCCCGGTTCCATTGATCCGGATTCTGCCGGGACGGTTTGCTTCGGCGCTTCCGCCCCTTCGGCAGCATTGTCAATGGCTTCGCGGGCGGCGGAAAAAGCGCGCTCGACCCGGCCGGTGATTTCGGAGCGCAGGCCGGGGTTGTAGTCGTAGACTGTGAGGACCTGGCTGGCGGCGTTTTGCCGGTTTTTCCCCGTCGCCGCCTGATCCTCGATAAAAAAGTCCTGAGGCGCCTTGATATCTCGGTCGACCACATCGCCCAGGGAATAAGAGGGCATCTTCGAAGAGAGGCTTGGATACAAGGAAAGGGTGAACACAAAAATGATGCCCACCAGGAGCAAAAGTCGCAGCAGGAGGCGGGGCAGGGGGTTGACCGCTTCTGATTCTTTGCTTTTTTCAGCCATTGTCTTCGACCCGGACCGAACCTTTGCCGATGTTGATGCACCCCGGCGTTCAGGCATCGGTTTCCGCCTTTGTCCGGGCCTCCAGCTCTTCGTAGGCCCGGATGATCTCTTGAACGAGCGGATGCCGGACCACGTCTTTTTTGGAAAAATAGACGAAACGGATCCCCTCGATGTCCTGTAGAATGTTTTTGGTCTGTATGAGGCCGGATGTCCGCCCGGCCGGCAAATCGACCTGGGTAATGTCGCCGGTAATGACTGCCTTGGAATTGTAGCCGATTCGGGTCAAAAACATTTTCATCTGTTCCGCGGTGGTGTTTTGGGCCTCGTCAAGGATGATGAACGAATCGTTGAGGGTTCGTCCCCTCATGAAGGCCAGCGGCGCCACTTCGATCACCCCCTGCTGAACGAGGCCCGCCGCCTTTTCCAGCCGCATCATGTCATGCAGGGCGTCATAAAGGGGCCGGAGATAGGGGTCGACCTTTTCCGCCAGATCACCGGGCAAAAATCCGAGCTCTTCTCCTGCCTCCACCGCCGGCCGGGTCAGGATGATCCGGTTGATCTGCTTTTTGGTGAGGGCCGACACGGCCATGGCCATGGCCAGGTAGGTTTTTCCAGTCCCAGCCGGTCCGATGCCGAAAACGATGTCGTATTGGCGCATCGCATCGATGTATGTTTTCTGATTCGGACTTTTGGGCGTGATCGGGTGTTTTTTTGCGGTGATGTAGACGGTATCCAGAAAAATGTCTTTCAAGCGGACCCGGTCGTCTTCGCTGAGCACCCGGACCGCGTAGTCCACATCTTGCGGATACACCGGATATCCGCTCTCCAGCAGGCCGTATAGCTGGCTCAGGATGTTGTCGGCGAGCTGGGCGATGATCGGATCGCCCTGGATGGTCAGCTCTCCGCCCCTTGCGTGGATACTGACTTCCAAGGCGGTGGCGATTCGCTGCAAGTTGCTGTTGTGCTCCCCGAAGAGCTGTCTTGCCAGGTCGTTGTCCGGAAAAGAGCAGCGGCGTTTTTCTTCGAGCGACCCGGCGCCGGGGGGACTGTTTCGAATCGAATCCATGACCGTCTTCATTATCACACCGAATCCAGACAATGCAATCCGGGAGATGGGAGCTGCGCCCGCAATTGAGCGGCGCATGAATCTTCACTGCGGTGACGGTGGCCGGACCGCTGCCAGACGGCTGGTTTGATTTTGGCGCGGTCGGGGGGACCCAAAAACCCCTTGACTCGGTTGAAGGGTCTTTGATACTTTAACTTACTGATACATTTTAAAAATTTTTACTTCACGTTCCCAAGACAACACTGAAAATGCGCATGAAACGCCGCCTGCCGGTTCAAGCGGCCGATGCGCTTTTTTATGTCGGAGACCCGATGAATCTGCTGGACGTCTTCATTGTCGGCATCCTGGCCTACTGTCTGATACGCGGTATTTTCCGAGGGCTGATCAAGGAGCTGGCAGCCATTGTCGGTGTGCTTGCCGCGTTTTATGCGGGATATACCTATTATCCCCTGATCGCCGGGCTGCTGGACCGTTGGATCGCCGATGATGGATATCGCAATATATCGAGTTTTTTCATTTTGTTCTGCGCGGTCTTCATATCGGTCAGCGTGATGGGGATGGTCATCAAGTACGTGCTCAACATCGTCTTTTTAGGCTGGGTCGACCGAATCTGTGGGGCGGCATTCGGCGTATTGAAGGGGGGATTGATCGTATCGGTGGTTTTGGTCACGCTTACGGCCTTTTTGCAGAAAGGAACCCCGCTGGTTCGGGATTCGCTTCTGGCCCCTCATGTCATGGTCGTTTCCGAAAAGATGGCCAAGGTCGTTCCGGCGGAGATGAAAAGGCAGTTTCTCGAAGGGATCCAAGCCTTGAAAAAAGAATGGAGATAAAACGGCTGCGCCGTTTTATTAGGGCGGCTGCGCCGCCAAAAAAACAGGAATAATTCAACTTTCGGGTTTCGTCTCCAGTGGAGCGAAATGGGTGATTTGGTGACGGTATGCGCTGTCTGAGCGCCTTAGGAAGCCATACATCAGCGCCCGATGGGCTCTCCTTGATTGCCGATGCCTTTCAAAACCTCATTGATCTCGATGATGTTTTAGCCTGCGCTGATGTTAGGGTTCCTTTGGCGCGAGTTCGTATACCGGCAGCAAATTATCCATTTCGCGGAATCATGAATCCCGAAAGTTGATTTATCAACGGCTGCGCCGTTTTATGAGGGCGGCTGCGCCGCCAAAAAAAAACAGTTCCGTATGGGAGGCCGGAGGCTCAAGCGGCTTTCCGCGGGTTTGGGAGAACGCGGTGTCGAAAGATCCATGCAAGACAATCGATGGGGACAAAGGGGACCTGGAGCGCCTAATTCGTTTGGTGGCGTGCCTGCGAAGTGAAAACGGCTGCCCGTGGGACCGGAAACAGACCCCCCGCAGTCTGACCGTTTACCTGATCGAAGAGATGTACGAACTGGTGGACGCCATTGAAGGCGGTGATGCAGAGGCGGTCTGCGAAGAGCTTGGCGATGTCCTGTTTCAGCTGGTGTTCGTGGCACGGCTGTATCAGGAGTCCGGTCATTTTCGGTTGACCGACGCCATCGGAAAAATTGCAGACAAGATGATCCGCCGTCATCCGCATGTCTTTGGAGACAGCAGCGTGAGCGGCGTCGAGGAGGTTCGCCGGCGGTGGGGAGAGATCAAAAAGGCGGAAAAGGGGGATTCCGCCTCCCCGTCCATGATCGACTCGGTGCCGGCAGGGCTGCCGGCGCTGATGCGCGCCTACCGGGTGTCGGAGCGGGCGGCCAGGGCCGGATTCGACTGGGATGATACGGCGGGGGTGTCCGATAAGGTCGAAGAGGAGTGGGAAGAATTCAAAGCAGCTGTGGGGGCGGATTCGACAGACGCGGAAGCTGTGGAGATGGAAATGGGCGATTTGCTGTTTACCCTGGTCAACGTTGCCCGGTTTGCACGGATTCATCCGGAAAGGGCGCTGGCAAAGGCCACCCGGAAGTTCGAAAGCCGCTTTCGAGACATGGAGGCACAGGCCGAAAAGACCGGCCGAACCCTCGATCAGGTGCCCCGGCCGGAAAAGGAAGCGCTCTGGCAAAAGGCCAAGAACCGCATTATGGAGCCATGAAAGGTGTAAACGAGCCTCAAGAGAAAAAGGAGCTTGCAAACTCAACTTTCATGATCCATGACGCCGCGAAATGGATAATTTGCTGCCGGTATACGAACTCGCCCCAAAGGAACCCTAACATCAGCGCTGGTCAAAATATCACCGAAATCAATGGCGATTCGAACAGCAGCCGCCATCGAAGGCAGCCTAACCAAGCGCTGATGCAAGGGTTCCTTTGGGGCTCAGACAGCGTATACCGCCATCAAATCACCCATTTCGCTCTGCTTCCAACCAAATAAAAGAAGGGACTTCCACCGAAGCCCCTTCTTTACTGTTCCTCTCGATGTCTTGGTCTCTGCAGTGAACGGCCTCCGGGCCTTTCATACCGGCACGATACGGAGATCGTGCCCTACAAGAACCCCGATTTCGACGATGTTTCAAGCAAGTGGAAGTTTTTCACCAGCGATGAATGGGCGTCAGCCCATTCATCGCTAGTCGTCGAAGTCGCCGGACGGACCGCCGCTTCCCTCGATGGTTTTGGCGCGTTCGACGATCTTGTCCGGCGCCCAGTCCGCCGGATCTTCGATGCGGTCGGCCTTGGGTCCGGGGTCGTACGAGCCGGCGGCAAGGATCTCCTCTACGGCCAGGGTGGCCGTGTCTTCGGCATTGAATACATTGACCATCATGTTGTAGGCGAAATCCTCGACCCGCTTTGCCATTCGATCCCGCACCGGTTGAGGCTGGCCGAGGAGCTTGTTTTCAAAAGGCAGGTTCAGTTTTTTGTAATTGCCCCCCTTGATCTCCTTGCTCTGCGCGTAGGACACCATCTCGTCCCACATTTCTTCGGTGACGCCTTCCCCTGCCACCTTGATGAAGTTTTTTTCGGCGTCCAGCTTGGCGTTGCCGTAGTCATTGACTTCCAGGCCCCAGGAGATCATCTGGAGCGCCGTGGCGACGTTGGCCTTGGTGGTGCGGGTTTGCTCGGCGATGGCCCGAAGCCGGTCGGAGCTGTTGCCCGATGTACCATGCTGGGCGCCGGAGACCTTGTAGGGCGTCAGGGCCTCGTGAATGTCTGCGGTCAGCTCCACCTGGATTCCCTGGTCGCTTTCCTCGATGCCGTGGGTGGTGCCGTTGTTCAGGGCGATCCAGTCCGGGAAAATGTCGTGGGCATTGAGCCCCTGAATCAGAAACAGGGCCTCGGATGCGGTGGAAAGCCCTGATTTTCCTTTAATCTCGCCCACCTCGGTTTCAAGACCGGCCCATTTGGGAACACAGGGATTGAGTTCGATGCTGGCCAGAAGATTTTGATCGTCGGGCAGATGCGACGCGTCAATGGCAATGGAAGTCAATCCGGCCTCGAACACGGTCGGAATTTCGACCCGTGCCGCTGCCACATCCTCCGTTTTTTTGATGCCGTAATGATCCGCATGGACGGCAACCGGAACGGTGATGCCCAGTTCATTGCAGTAGCTGTCCACGATCCGGGCGATGTTCCAGTAGTTGACGGCGCAGTAAGCGCTGGCGCCGCCTTCCGAGCGGGCGATTTCGATGATGAGGGCGGCATTGGCGCGCTGCGCCGCCTTCAGGACCCCCCGGATCACGAAACTGTTGCGTCCGTTGGCGGCCAAGGCAATGGCCTTGCCTTTCTTGAGCATGGCCCGGTCGATGTATTTGCCGCTGACAATCAGCGCTTTTGAATGCGGGAAAAGCCGGGTCACGTTCGGAGGACGTCCGATTTCGATTGCTTTTTGAAACGCTTTTGGATCGACGCCGTTGCCTGTCATGAATTTTCCCTCCGATGATGTCTATTCATTGATTGTCTGGCAAGCTCTCCGATGGATCAGAAATCCACGCAAGGGATCATGGGGTCGTTTTTATCGGTGTATTTGTAAAATTCGGCTTCAGCCGGGGCGGTCATGAGCAGCGGTAGTAAAACAGCAAGACAATAAAGCAGCCTCATGTGCGCCCTCCCTCCTTTCGGGCGGTACCGCACCGTCCGCGAATCGTTCATACCGCCCGGTCAAACGCCGCAACGCAGACGGAAAAATCAATACATCTTAACTGATTCCTTCGCAGATAGTCAAGCGTTGCCGGTGCGTTGGCACGGGAAAAGGCTTTGCCCCGGGACCGGGAAATGGTGTATAGGAAACCTTTGTAAAATCGCTGACGTAATTTTACAACGATTTCGCGTTGCGAAAAACACAACAAGAAGATGAATCCGGCAGCCCTCGTCACTGCCGCATAGGCACGCATCTTTTGCAAGGCCCGGCGCAAAACAAAGGGACGAGTAAAACAGGAACCGCTATGGAAAAAAAAGCTGCAGCCGGCGGCAGGCGCCGCCGGGGTGCATCCATCATCGGTATTTGCCCGCCGGCACCGGCGAGCAAACCGGATCTGCTAAAAAGACTTGTCTTTCTTCTGCCATTGCTGTGTCTGTTGGCAGCCTGCGCTCCGAAAAAGCCCGTTTCAACCGAGGCGCTGGTCGAACCGGGGAGACAGCTTCTGGCGCAGGCCGAAGACCGACTCGCCGCAGGGCAGCCGCACGAGGCGCTGGCCCTCTACGACCGCTACATCCAGCTTTACCCCGATGGAAAGCTTTTGGCCGAGGCGTTGCTCAATGCCGGAAGGATTCGTCGCAATCTCGGCCGCGAGAAAGCCGCCGAGAGCGATTATCTGCGCCTAATCAGGGACTTTCCCCAAAGCCCGCAAGCCACAGTAGCCCTGCTGGGGCTTGCGGAAATTTCTTACGAGCTTGGGAAATACGGGGAAGTGCTCCAATTTGCCTCGCAATTGATTCAAAGGCCGATTTCCAGCGCACAGATTTTCCGAACCTACGCCCTGCTGGGAGATACCTATCTTTCTACCGGCGCTGCCAAAGATGCAGTCTATTTCTTTGCCATGGCCGGCCGGCACGCCGACCCGATCCAGTCCGAGCAGATCCGATCCAAGATGAAGCAGGCCGTCCGCCAGCTGGACAATGCCGCCATTGCCGAACTGCTGCAGCGTTTGGAAGATCCGCTGCCGGTAGGATATCTTCTTTACCAGCTGGGACTGAACGAAACCGAGGCGGACAATTTCAGCGCTGCCACCGGCGCGCTGGAGCAGTTTCTGGAGCGTTTCCCGGACCACGAATACGCCGACGTCGCCCGGGCCCTGGTGAAAGAGATCAGAAACAACTACACGTATCATCGCAACGTGCTCGGATGCCTCCTTCCCCTTTCCGGCCCCTACCAACCCTATGGGCGGCGCGCACTGAAGGGGATCGAGCTCGCCCTTCACCGCTTCGGCGGCGCCGCAGGCCCGGATCAGCCGGGCTGGCGGATGGTGGTCCGGGACACCGGTTCGGACCCGGACAGGGCCGTTGCCGCCGTCCAGGAATTTTTCGCTGAAAAAGTCGCTGCAGTGATCGGTCCGATTTTCACGGCCGAGGCCGCTGCTGCAGAAGCCCAGGCGCTGGGAATTCCCATCATGGTGCTATCCCAGAAAGAGAACCTGCCGGACATCGGCTCCTTTGTTTTCCGCAATTTCATGACCC
Source organism: uncultured Desulfobacterales bacterium (assembly GCA_965602445.1). Classification (GTDB taxonomy): domain Bacteria; phylum Desulfobacterota; class Desulfobacteria; order Desulfobacterales; family CAFBRK01; genus JAIPEL01. Next base: position 15,176 of record CBFCZJ010000017.1, read on the forward strand.
CCCAGATGCAGGCGCAGACCTTGGTCTCTCATCTGGTTCGGGATATGGGGCTGCAGCGTTTCGGTGTTTTTTTCCCGGAGGAGGCATACGGCTACACCTTTTTAAACGAATTCTGGAAGCAGACGACCGCACTGGGGGGAGAGATTGTTGCGGCCCAGGCCTATGACGGGGAACAGACCGATTTTTCCAACGAGATTCGATCCCTGGCCGGCATGGAGTATTACAAAGACGGCGTTCCGGCCCGGCCGGGTGCTTCTGAAAGCGACCCGTGGGGGCCTGAATGCCGGTTTCTGGAAGAAGTGATCCTGGGCGTGGACGACGTGCGGGCGCACAAGACCGAGGCGCAGCAAGAGGGGCCGAAGTTTGAGGAGCTTGTCGATCCGGTGCCGGTGGTCGACTTCGATGCCTTGTTCATCCCCGACTCGGCGCCCAAAGTCGGGATGATCGTGCCCCAGCTGGCGTACTACGATGTGACGGATGTGGTGCTGCTCGGCACGAACCTCTGGCATTCAGACCGGCTGCTGGAGTTGGCCGGACAGTACATGCAGGGCGCTCTGGTGCCTGACGGCTATTTTGCAAAGAGCACCAGCGGCCCGGTGATCGAGTTTTCCGGCGCCTATCGCGACGCGCACGGCGAGGAGCCCGGATTCATCGAAGCGATCGCATACGACACGGCAACCATCCTGTTCGACATCGTCGGCCGAAGCGAATCGGAGTTTAGAAGCGGGCTGCGCGACGAGATTCTCACGGTGCAGGGCTATCCTGCGGTTACCGGCCCCACATCTTTTGACCAGAACGGCGAGGCCCGAAAGCGGCTTTACCTGCTCGAGGTCAAGGGGAGAAAGTTCAGGGAAGTCCAGCCGAAGAACCTCGATGAATAACGCGGTTCACCCGACTTCGCCTCCGGCTGCGCACGGGCAGGCGCAGGTCGTGGCCTACAAAAGGCGTCGACTTCGGATGAAACTATCCCCAAAGATGGGCCAGTAAATTCCCTTGGGGAAGCCCATCGTCCCGCGCCGAGCATCGCAGAAACGGGGCGCAGGGCGCCTTTTCTTTTGGTTACTTTCTTTGGGCGAGCAAAGAAAAGTAACGATAAAAAGATAATAATTACAAATAATTAAATAAAAGAGCAGTTTTATTTTCGATCAAACTGGACGCTCAGGCGGCCAGCGGCAGGGCTGGATTCCGGGTAAAGCCCGGAATGACGAACTGAGAATGACGAAGTTTCACAAGATTTCCGGGATCAAATGAGCTTCTCCTATCAAGTATACCGGCTTCTTTCGGGGGGACTTTTTTTCCCCGCTCTTGCACCGCTTTATCTCTATTCAAGGTTGACCGGGAAGTTCAAGGAAGGGTTTGCACAGCGGATGGGCCGGTATTCCGGCGACGTGATCCGCCGGGGGGGGCGAAGACCTCGGATCTGGATTCACGCCGTATCGGTGGGGGAGGTCCGGGCTGCCGTGGCGATCCGGCGCGCCGTCAAAGCGCTGCTTCCCCACAGCTCGATGATTCTTTCGACCACCACCGACACCGGCCAAGCCCTGGCCCGGAAGGCTTCAGCCCCGGACGACCCCTGCGTTTACGCGCCGGTCGATGCGCCTTTTGCTGTCGGCAGGGCGCTTCGGGCCTTTCGTCCGGATTTGCTTGCCGTCTGCGAGACCGAGATCTGGCCCAACTGGCTGATGCAGGCGCGGGAGGCCGGAATCAAAGCGGCGCTGGTCAACGGCCGGATCTCCCCCCGGTCTTTTCGGCGCTACCTTCGGATTCGGCCCCTCGTAGCGCCGGTGCTGGAGCGCCTGCAGACATTTTCGATGATCAGCGAAGCCGACGCGGTCCGTATCCGAAAGATGGGGGCCGATCCGGGCCGCGTCCGGGTCCATGGAAACGCCAAATACGACGGGCTGCTGGCGCAGGCATCCGAGGCGGACAGACAGGAAATGGCCCGGCTGATGAATCTGGCCCCCGGAGACCCGGTACTGGTGGCTGGAAGCGTTCGCGGTGCAGAGATGAAAAAGGTTCTCAACGCCTTTTGCCGGATCCGGGCGTCTTTGCCCCGGGCGGTGATGGTTCTTGCGCCGCGGCACTTGAAAAACGCGGCCCTTTTTGCAGCGCTCGCCGCAAAGCGCGGGCTTACGGTTCAGGCCAGAAGCGCTTTGAATCCCCCCGAGGTAAAAAGAACCGCGCCTGTGGTGGTTCTGGATACCATGGGCGAGTTGATGGCCGCTTACGGGACCGCTTCGGCGGTGTTCTGCGGGGGGAGTCTTGCGCCCTTGGGGGGGCAGAATCTTCTCGAACCCGCGGCCTGGGCAAAGCCCGTGCTCTATGGGCCCTCCACCGAGGATTTCGCCGATGCTCGGGAAATCCTGGAAAGCGAGGGCGGCGGAGAAGCCGTGTCCGACGAAGAGCAGCTGGCCGAACGGGCGTTGTACTACCTCTGGCGCCCGGAGGAGGCGGCCGCCGTGGGGAAAAAGGCGCTGGCTGCCGCGGCCGCTCAAACCGGCGCCGGACGCCGCCACGCCGAGGAGATCGCAGCCCTACTAGAAAATTCGGCGAGAACCGCTCGTCGTTAGCCGTTCACCGTTATCTATTTCTACCGAAAAATCACGAATTGCGCCGATTTTTGGCGCTATTCGTGATTTTTCAGGCTTCCCTGGCCGGTGGACTCCAGTACCGTGGACCAGAGCTTGCCGTCGGGGTTGACCTGCTTTCTTTTTCCGGTCGATGCGGACATCGGCACGTGGACGAAGTGGTTGTTCCAGTGTCCGATGAGCATGCGGGTTTTACCGGCCATGCCGGCGTGAACGGCGTCTCTGCCTAGAAAACCGCAAAAGACGCTGTCGTTGGCGTTGGCCTGGAGGCTGCGGATCGTGTAGCTTGGATCGATGTATTTCAGGGTGATGGAAAGGTCCCGCTCTTTGAAGTAGGCGTTGATCTTGTCCCTGAGAAAGATTCCGATGTCTCCCAGGCGGACATTGCCCGACTCGTCGGTCTCTTCGGCCCGGTTTTCGAAGAATTTTTGCCCCGCCCCCTCGGCGACCACGATCACCGCATGCCGCCGTAAGGTCAGCCGGTCTTCGAGGGCCTTGAACAGCCCTTTGGGACCCTCCAGGTCAAAGTCGACTTCAGGAATCAGCACGAAGTTGACATGCTGCTGGGCCAGGGTGGCTGTTGCGGCGATAAAGCCGGAGTGCCTTCCCATCAGTTTGATCAGTCCCATGCCGTTGGGGTAGGCTTCCGACTCGTTGTGGGCCCCCATGATCGCCGTGCGCGCCACCTCCACGGCGGTGTCGAAGCCGAAGCTTTTGGATACCATGTGAATGTCGTTGTCGATGGTTTTGGGGATTCCCACCACGCTGATCTTCAAGCCTCTTGCGGTGATGGTGTCGGCGATTTTCGAGGCGGCCATGAGGGTGCCGTCTCCGCCGATCATGAACAGAATGCCGATGTTGAGCCGCTCCAGGGTGTCGACGATCTCGTCGATGGGCTGGGGGCCCCGGGACGAGCCGAGAATCGTGCCGCCCATGTCGAGAATGTTGCCGACATTGGCCGGCTTCAGGTCCATCAGGTCGTGTCCGTAGGCGGGAATGAACCCCTGCAGGCCGTATCGGATCCCGTAGATGTTGCGCACGCCGTAGCCGTAGTAGAGCTCCAGGACCAGGGATCGGATGATGTCGTTCAACCCGGGGCACAGCCCTCCGCAGGTGACCAGCGCGCATCTAAGCTTGCTCGGATCAAAGTAGATCCTGCTTCTTGGACCGGCCCGCTCAAAGGAGGGCAGGCTGCCGCCCTCTCTGATTCGGGCGGCCACCTGTTCCGGATCGACGGCGATCATCACCCGGTTGTTGTCGTCGACAAAACGGCGCTTGTGGACGTCGCCGTCCAGGTTCCGAAGGGGGGAGGGGATTTTGGCCTCTCCCAATGTCGGTATACTCGTATCGATGTCGAAAAAATTCATCAGTTGCCTTTCAGCCTGGAATGAAACCGCGCAGGCGATGTTTGTTTCCTTCCACTCTTTTGAAACGATCCCTAAAGTGGCATACTTTTATCGATGATCCGGCCTATACGATATCCACTTTCATGACGTTGTCGAGAAGTCATCCAAACATCGCGCCCGCCTGGCAGGACCCTTTCTACGATCGATTTGCCAAACCGGCGCGGCATCTGCCCTGCAGCCAAGTACATATGGCCGTAATTATGGCGACGGTTCTATTACCGAGGCGCTGAGTGTTCGTTGATCTACAATATGTTATCGAATTTGGGCCATCAATCACTACCCTTTTCCGACGAAGGGTCATGCCAGGTCCCACCGGTCAAGGAAAGCCTGAAGCCGGGCGCGCCAGGCTTTGCCGGGTTCTGCGGCATCAGCGGCCGTCTGCCTGCTGGCAATCAGGCCGACCTGAAAAAGAATCTGCTTCATGGCCGCTGCCGGCGCTGATCGGCACAATCGATGCAGCTCCAGGAGAAGATCGCCGGTTTCCAAAATTCCCTGCTGGTGAGAACGAAACTGCCGCTCCGTGTCATAGCGGTTGAAGCTGGAGCGGACAATCTCTTTCCAGGGCTCCGGCAGCAGGTTGCTCCCTCCGGCGACCACCCCCCCCATGCCCGGGTTGTTCAAAAAAACCGCTTCATCTCCGTCGTAGAAGAAAAATTCGCTTCTGGCCCGAACGGCTTTCTGATAGCCGAGGCTTCTTCTGACGCTTCCACGGAAAATCATCGCCCGGAGGGGCGGTATTCGGACGAGTGCTTTCAGGACCGAGGTGCGAATATTGAGGTGTCTTGCCGGCCCTTTCAGGATTCGCAGCGGCTCGGGGTCGTTGCCGATGATCAGCGGAAGCTTCTGCCGACCGGCGGTTTCGGTTATGATCCGGGGCAGATCCCGGTTGCCGTGGTACACCAGTGGATAGTCCACTGCGAATACCTTCTCTGTGCAGCCCAGACGACCGGCAATGCGATGAAGCTCTGCGGTCAGGGTCCGGGTTTCCTCAACGGTTCGGCCCGTCACACAGACCATCACCGGCCGTTTTCCGCCCAGGATGTCAAGGGCGGCGACCATGAGCTCGATGCGGCGATCAATGCCGAGTTCGAGGCCTTCCCCCCATTGAAGGTCAGAGACCAGAACGGCGTCGGCCGAATTGCCCACGTGCGTTACCATCCGCAGGAGCGCCGAAGAATCGATGCGCCCGTCCGGGGCCAGGGGGGTGATCAGCGGGCAGATCAGCCCCCGGGGGGCGGCCGGAAACCTACCGGCCGTTGAATTTGAATTCACCTTTTCCCAGGATGTCATGCAGGTGCAAAATTCCCCTGACTTTGCCGATGGGGTTGGTAATGGGCAGCACCGTGATCTGATGTTTTTCCATCAGGTTCAGTGCATCGTAGGTCGGTGTATCGGGTCGGAGGGTGTACGGATCCCGGGACATGACGGCATCCACTGAAAGCGAAGAAACCTCTTTTCCCCGGGCGATGCTCCGGCGGATGTCGCCGTCGGTAACGATGCCGGACAGTGTGCCGTCGCTTCGGACCACCAACACGGCCCCGATGCCGACGCGGTCGATTTCAGAGACGGCTTCGGCCATGGAGGCCTTTACGGCCACTTTCGGTACCGCCTTGCCTGTGAGCATCAGCTCCTGAACGTGGCTTTGCAGGTGCTGGCCAAGTGCGCCGCCGGGATGAACCCGCTGAAAATCGCTGGTCTTGAACTTGCGCTTGTGAATGAGCACCACCGCCAGAGCGTCACCCAGAGCCAGCATGGCCGTGGTGCTGCAGGTCGGGGCCAGCCCCAGGGGGCACGCCTCACGGTCGACGCCCGCGTGAATGACGATGTCGCTGCTGCGGGCAAGTGTGGAGTCTGAATTTCCGGTAAAGGCAATGATCGTGCAGCCGATTCTCCGGATGCTCGCCAGAAGGATATTGATTTCGTCGGTCTCGCCGCTGTTGGAAAGCGCAAGGAAGGTATCGTCTTCGCTGACGATCCCCAGATCACCGTGGACCGCCTCCACCGGATGGAGAAACAATGCCCGGGTTCCGGTGCTGTTGAGAGTGGCCACGATTTTACGCCCGACGATGCCTGACTTGCCGATGCCTGCGACGATCACCCGCCCCTTGGAGCGGTAGATGGCATTGACTGCCGCTGCAAAGCGGTCGTCGAGGCGATCGATGAGCTTTAAAATCCCTTCGGCCTCCAGCTGCAGGACCTCGGCAGCCTGTTTGATCATCGTCGATGAAGCGCTCTTTTCCTGCGGTCTCGGCATTTTCCCCAGCGTCGATCTCAGTGTATTTTGATCTCAATCTGAAAATTTTGGGCGATTTTTCGCAGGTTTTCCGTTTAAAGTCAACAGCGGGAAATGCCGGCGGCGGGCAAAGCCCGCCGCCGGCATTTCCCGCTTGTGAAAAACAAAAACGGTTGGTTCGCAGTGTCGATTTCACTGCCTTGACACATGGCCAACCGGTGTAAAAAACAGGCGGCGAAGCCGCCTCCGATAAATTCGCGAAGCGAATTTATCTTGACAAGGCAAAATCTCCTCCTTATATATCGCCACAAATTTTTTCGGCTCACCAAGGCCTGGTATTTGCCGTTGAAATACCGGCCTTTTTTTGAGCCCGCATACTGGACGGAAAGGAGGTGATTGCCATGATTTGCCAAACGATTCGAAAGGGAGTGGAATGTCCGTTTATGACGGCCGCCGGTTGCTCATACAACGGTGGCAAGTGCCACGTGATCGTCGAAGCCTGCCAGGGATGCAGCCGCACCGGCGAGTTTGAGACGGGCTGGTACTGCTCGGCTTGTCCGGAGCCTTCAACCAAATGGAAGAACGGAAACTGCAACCTGGCGACCCACGTGAAGACGGCGACCGTCGTTGACTCTTCAAAGAAACTCAACCCGCTCAAGGCATCGAAACGGGGGAAAATATAACATGTCGCCTGACCACTTACCTTAGACCCCGCCCCGACCAGGGCGGGGTCTTTTTTTTGGGGGGAAGATTCAGGGTTCCCCGTTCCCCGTTCAGGGTTGAGATTTGCGAAGAATGCCTCGTCCTTCAACCCCTGAACCTCTGAACCCCTGAACCCCTGAACCCTTGAACCCCTGAACCTCTGAACCCCTGAACCCCTGAACCCTTGAACCCCTGAACCCCTGAACCCCTGAACCTCTGAACCCCGAACCCTGAACCTCTGAACCCCCGAACCCCCGAACCCCGACCCTTGACAGCGTT
>CBFCZJ010000018.1:0-21669 GCA_965602445.1 uncultured Desulfobacterales bacterium
ATGCTGGGAAGCTGGGATGCTGAGAAGCTGGGATGCTTGAATACTGATATTCCGTGAACCTTTTTTACTCTTTTCGATCAAATCCCGCCAGCGAGGGGACGGTGGGATTGCCATCGGAACGAATCATGACGAGGGAAGAAAAACGCCCGCTCCGGGCAAGGCTGAAGCGGGCGTTTTTTCATTCGATCCCCCGGTGGTATTCCTGCAGGGACTTGACTTTGCCCTTTCCCTGCCTTCGGGCGGAAATTCCCTTGGCAGCGGCCAGGGCTGCCGCCGTGGTGGTGATGTTCGAGACTTTGTAGCGGATCGCCGTTTTCCGGATGTAGGAGTCGTCGTCCTGGCTTTCTTTGCCGCTGGGGGTATTGATTACCAGCTGGATTTCTCCGTTTTTGATGGCGTCGACGATGTCCGGACGGCCGTAGCCGAGTTTGCGAATCGGTTCGGCGTCGATGCCGCTTTCGGCCAGAAAGGCCCGGGTGCCGTCGGTGGCATAAATCCGAAAGCCGAGTTCGCGGAAAAGTCGGGCAGGCTCCAGCGCGCTGGGCTTGTCTTTGTCCGCGATGGTGATCAGGACGGCGCCTTCTAAGGGCAGCGGGGCCTGGGTGGCCGACTGGGCCTTGAAAAAGGCCATCCCCGAAGAATCGGCCATTCCGAGGACCTCTCCGGTGGAGCGCATTTCCGGGCCGAGTACCGGATCCACTTCCGGGAACATATTGAAGGGAAACACCGCTTCCTTGACCCCGAAATGGGGAATCGACCGCCGCTTCAGATCGAAATCGGCCAGGGATTTGCCCAGCATGATCTGGGTGGCGATTCGGGCCATCTGGATGTTGCAGACCTTTGACACCAGGGGAACCGTACGAGACGCCCGGGGGTTGGCCTCCAGGATATATACGGTGTCGCTGGCGATGGCGTACTGGATGTTCATCAGGCCGACGACGCCCAGTTCCACGGCGATCTTGCGGGTGTATTCGTAGATCGTGTCGATGTGTTTTGCGGGGATGCCCACCGGCGGGATCATGCAGGCCGAATCTCCGGAATGAACCCCGGCCAGTTCGATGTGCTCCATCACCGCCGGCACGAAGGCGTCGGTGCCGTCGGCGATGGCATCGGCCTCGGCTTCGATGGCGTTTTCCAGAAACTTGTCGATGAGAATCGGCCGCTCCGGCGAAACCTCGACGGCGGCGCTCACGTACTCTCTGAGCATCTCCTCGTCGAGCACGACTTCCATGGCCCTTCCCCCCAGAACATAGGAAGGCCGGACCATGAGGGGATATCCGATCCGCTCGGCGCTGGCCAGGGCCTCGTCAAGATTGCTGGCCATGTCCGATTCAGGCTGGGGAATGCCCAGCTTGCGCATGGTCTGCCGGAAGCGGTCGCGATCCTCGGCCAGGTCGATGGTGTCCGGGGAAGTGCCCAGGATCCGGACGCCGGCGTCTTCCAGCTCCCGGGCGATGTTCAGGGGTGTTTGCCCGCCGAACTGGACGATGACCCCTTCGGGCTTTTCCTTTTCGTGGATGCTCAGCACGTCCTCGACGGTCAGCGGTTCGAAGTAGAGCTTGTCGGAGGTGTCGTAATCGGTGGAGACCGTCTCCGGGTTGCAGTTGATCATGATCGACTCGAATCCTGCCTCCCGGATGGCCAAAGCGGCGTGAACGCAGCAGTAGTCGAATTCGATTCCCTGGCCGATCCGGTTCGGACCGCCTCCCAGCACCATGATCTTTTTGCGGCCGCTGACCGGCACCTGGTCCTTTCCATTGTAGGTGGAGTAGTAATAGGCGGCGTCTTTGACGCCGCTGACCGGCACCGGCTCCCAGGACTGGACGATCGAAAGAGAGATGCGTTGGCGGCGGATCTCGACTTCGGGAACCTGGAGCAGAAAGGATAGATATTTGTCGGAAAATCCGTCCTTTTTTGCCCGGTCCAGCAGCTCATCGGGCAGGCTTGCGCCGCGGTGGGCGAGAATTTCCTCTTCCAGCTCGACCAGTTCTTTCATCTGCTCGATGAACCATGGCTTGATGTGGGACAGTTCGTAGAGCTCCTCGACGCTGGCGCCTTTCCGAAGGGCTTCGTACATGAGAAAATGGCGCTCGCTGGAGGGGAACCGAATCATTCCCATCAACTCATCGAGGGGCTTTTGATGGAAGTGTTTGACGAATCCGAGTCCGTACCGGTTGCTCTCCAGGGAGCGTATCGCCTTTAAAAAGGCCTCTTTGTATGTTTTGCCGATGCTCATGACTTCGCCCACCGCCCTCATCTGGGTGCCAAGCTTGTCCTCCACGCCCTTGAATTTTTCAAAGGCCCACCGGGCAAACTTGACCACCACGTAGTCGCCCGAAGGAGTGTACCGGTCCAGGGTTCCTTCCCGCCAATAGGGAATTTCATCCAGGGTCAGGCCGCCGGCCAGCATCGAGGAGACCAGGGCAATGGGAAACCCGGTGGCTTTGGACGCCAGGGCCGAGGACCGCGAAGTGCGGGGATTGATTTCGATCACCACCACGCGGCCGGTTTTCGGATCGTGGGCGAACTGGATGTTGGTGCCGCCGATGACTTCGATGGCCTCGACGATGCGGTAGGAGTATTCCTGGAGCCGGCGCTGGAGCTCGGGATCGATGGTCAGCATCGGGGCGGTGCAGAAGGAGTCTCCGGTATGGACGCCCATGGCGTCCACGTTTTCGATGAAGCAGACCGTGATCATCTGGTTTTTCGCGTCCCGGACCACTTCAAGCTCGAGTTCCTCCCAGCCAAGGACCGATTCTTCCACGAGGACCTGGTTGACCAGGCTGGCCGACAGCCCCCGCTGGGCGATGGTGAGCAGTTCCTCCCTGTTGTAGACGAGCCCGCCGCCGGTCCCGCCCATGGTGTAGGCAGGGCGGATGACCACCGGATAGCCGAGCCATTCGGCCACGGCTTCGGCGTCTTCGACCGTGGTGACCGTCCGGCTTTTCGGCATTTCAATGCCCAGCCGCTCCATGGTCTCTTTGAAGGCGGTTCGGTCTTCTCCGCGCTGGATGGCGTCGACATTGACTCCGATCAGCTTCACGCCGAATCTGTCCAGCACCCCGGTGCGGGCCAGTTCCGAAGAAAGGTTGAGGCCGCTTTGGCCGCCGAGATTCGGCAACAGGGCGTCGGGCCGCTCTTTTTCGATGATATCGGTGAGCACCCGCAGGTTCAGCGGTTCGATATACGTAAAATCGGCCATTTCCGGATCGGTCATGATCGTGGCTGGATTCGAGTTCACCAGGATGATTTCATAGCCAAGACCTCTCAGGGCCTTGCAGGCCTGGGTGCCGGAATAGTCGAATTCGCATGCCTGGCCGATGATGATCGGCCCGGATCCGATGATCAGCACCTTCCGGATGTCCCGTCGTTTGGGCATAACGGCTCCTTTTGGGTTCGTGTTGCGTCATGGGCGGTTGCCGCCCGCCTCGTTTTAGGTGTTTCGCGAAGCGCGAAACTTTTGTAAAATGCAGGTAGTGTTTTGTTAGAATGGCTTGAAACCAGCAGAAAGATATTCGTCTGGATAACGACGGCTTTCTTATCTTGCGGAAACCACAAAGTCAACCGCCGGAACCAGACGGATTCCTTCCGGGGCGGCACCGGTCGGGGAAATGCGATTCAAGCGTCAACGGCGGCGGAGAAAATCCCCGGCCGTCTCTTTGGCTCGGCAATATCGACGCAACCAAAGGAGGTCTCTATGGCAGGAAAAAAGTGGGTATACATGTTCGAGGAGGTCGACGAGGCCCAGGCGGCGGTCGGCGGTTCCTGGGATGCGGTCAGGGGTCTGTTCGGCGGAAAGGGAGCCAACCTGGCCGATATGGTGCGAATCGGACTTCCGGTGCCGCCGGGATTCACGGTGACCACCGAAGCTTGCCTCGCCTATCTGGAATCCGGAGGACATTTTCCGGAAGGGATGTGGGAGCAGGAACTGGAGGCGTTGAAGGCCGTCGAAAAGCAGGCCGGCAAGCGGTTCGGCGATCCGAAAAAACCGCTTCTGGTTTCCTGCCGCAGCGGGGCCAAGTTTTCCATGCCCGGGATGATGGACACCGTCTTGAACATCGGCCTCAATGACGAGACTGTCGAGGGCATGGTGGCGCTGACCGGAGACGAACGGTTCGTTTTGGACGCTTACCGGCGGTTGATCCAGATGTTTGGAACCGTGGTTTCCGGCATTGCGGACGAACCCTTTGAAGAGGTGCTCACCGAGGTGCGCCAACGCGCCGGGGTAGAGAACGAGGCGCAGCTCACCGCCGAAGATTGGAAAACCGTGGTCGACCGGTTCAAGACCATCTATCGCCGTCATTCCCACCACTATTTTCCGAAAGACCCTTACGACCAGCTTCGGATGGCCACCGAAGCGGTTTTAAAGAGCTGGAACGGCAAGCGGGCGGTCGACTATCGGACCGCCGCCGGCATTGCCCACGATCTGGGCACGGCGGTCAACATCGTTGCCATGGTCTTTGGCAACATGGGAGACGACTGCGCAACCGGAGTTGCGATGACCCGAAACGGCTCCACCGGGGAAAACCAGATCGAGGGGGATTACCTGCCCAACGCCCAGGGAGAAGACGTGGTCGCCGGCATCCGCACCACAAAAGACCTTTCCGAAATGAAAAAGGATTTCCCCGAGGCTTACAAGCAGTTTGAAGAGATCGCCAGACGTCTGGAGGCCCATTACCGGGATATGCAGGATGTCGAGTTCACCATCGAGAAGGGCAAGCTGTGGATGCTACAGACCCGGGACGGGAAAAGAACCGCCCAGGCGGCGGTGCGCATCGCCGTGGACATGGTCGAAGAAGGACTGATCGAAAAAGACGAGGCGGTGCTGCGGCTGACTCCGGAACAGGTGGACTTCTTCCTCCATCCCCAGTTCGACCATGCCTCGCAGGCCGAGGCCCGCAGCAGCGGACGGATGCTCGGCCACGGGCTGAATGTGTCTCCGGGCGCCGCCTGCGGGATGGCGGCGCTCACGGCGGACTTGGCAGAGGTCTGGGCCAAGAAAGAGGGAAAGGATGTCATCATGGTCCGGCCCGAAACCAAACCCGACGATGTTCACGGCATGCTCGCCGCAAAGGGAATCCTCACCAGCCGGGGCGGGCGAACCAGCCACGCCGCCCTGGTGGCCCGACAGTTCGGCAAACCGGCGGTGGTCGGCGCATCGTTTTTACATATCGATATGGGAAAGCGGCAGATTCGGGCGGGGGAAACCGTGATCAAGGAAGGAGACTGGGTTTCCATCGACGGGACCACCGGCCAGGTCTACGTCGGAAAGCTCGACTCGGTGATCCCCGACATCCAGGATGCATGGCTGATCAAGCTGCTGGGATGGGCCGACGAGTTCCGGCGCCTTGGGGTGTGGGCCAACGCCGACTATCCGGAAGACGCCAAACGGGCCCGGGATTTCGGAGCCCAGGGGATCGGGCTTTGCCGGACCGAACACATGTTTTTCGAATCCGAGCGGCTCCCCTTCGTGCAGAAGATGATCATGGCCGAACTGCCCGTGGAGCGCCAGGAGGCCTTAAACCAGCTGCTGCCGTTTCAGCGGGAGGACTTTGCCGGGCTGTTCAAGGCCATGGACGGGCTGCCGGTGATCATCCGCCTGATCGATCCGCCCCTTCATGAATTCCTGCCGAGCCGGATCCAGCTGCTCAAGGACCTTTCCGACCTGAAGATCAGGCTCCAACACGCAGGCGACCTGTCCGAGATCGACGAGTTGATCGAGCAGGTGCGCATCAAAGAAAACATTTTACGGCAGGCGGAAATCCTCCATGAAGACAACCCGATGCTCGGGCTGCGGGGGGTTCGGCTCGGCATTCACATTCCGGAGCTGACCCTGATGCAGGTTCGGGCGATCTTCGAGGCCGCCTGTCAGGCAGCCAAGGAAGGAGTGGATGTGCATCCGGAGGTGATGATCCCCCTTACGGCCCACGTCAACGAGCTGCGGGTGCAGCGAAAAGCCCTGGAGGCCGAGGCCCGAAAGGTCATGGACGAGCAGGACTTGGAGATCGACTACAAGTTCGGCACCATGATCGAAATTCCCCGGGCTGCGCTGACGGCGGAGGAGATCGCCCGGGCGGCCGAATTTTTCTCCTTCGGCACCAACGATCTGACCCAGACCACCTTCGGCATCTCCAGAGACGACGCCGACACCGGTTTTCTGATCGAATACATGGAAAAGGGACTTCTTCCCCACAACCCCTTTGCCACCATCGACCGCGACGGGGTCGGAGAGCTGATGCGCCTGGCCGTAAGCCGAGGCAGAAAGGCCAAGCCCGACCTGGAATGCGGGATCTGCGGTGAGCACGGAGGCGACCCCCAATCGATCCGCTTCTGCCACGAGATCGGCTTGAACTATGTCTCTTGCTCGCCGTTCAGGGTGCCGATCGCCCGACTGGCCGCGGCCCATGCGGCCCTGCGCGAGGGAAAATTAAAGACGTAAAGAAACCGAAGAAAGCAAGCAAAAGTATCGAGAGAGCAAAAAATCCGAATTTCGAATTTCGAATTTTCTTTAGCTATAGCTGGATCCATCCCAGCAGTGGGTGCACAACTTTTCCTTGGGAAGCCCCACGGCGTCGACCAGGTCTTCCAAACGCTGGTATTTCAGCGAGGTGAGGCGGAGCCTGAGGCGGATCCGGTCGACCATGGCCAGCTTCTGCTCCGAGCCGGCCCGGGCATAGAGATCCAGGTTCCGGTCTTCTTCTCCTTCCACCTCTTTGATCGCCTTTCGGCCGGCCAGGTCGAGGGTGGAGCGGGATGTGGAAAAGTTGATAAATTCACAGGGATAAATCAGGGTGGGGCAGGCCACCCTCATGTGCACTTCCAGGGCGCCGCAGTCATAAAGGTTCTGTACGTTGTCCTGGAGCTGGGTTCCCCGGACGATGGAGTCTTCACAGAAAAGCAGCCGTTTTCCTTCGATGAGGGCCTTGACCGGAATCAGCTTCATCTTGGCCACCAGGTTTCGCTGCTGCTGAAACTGGGGCATGAAGCTTCGCGGCCAGGTGGGGGTGTATTTGACGAACGGGCGCAGGTAAGGGATCTTCCGTTGGTTGGTGTACCCCAGGGCATGGCCGATGCCCGAGTCGGGAATACCGCCGACAAAATCGACCGCAACATCGTCTTGCCGAGCCAGCGCCGCGCCGCACCGGTTTCGGACCGTTTCCACGTTGATCCCCTCGTAATCGGAGGCCGGATACCCGTAATAGACCCACAAAAACGTACAGATCTGCATACGGTCTCCGGCGGCGCAGCGCGGCTCCCATCCTTCGGCGTCCAGAAAAGTGATTTCACCCGGTCCCAGAAAATGCTCGACTTCGAATCCGAGGTTCGGAAAGGCGCAGGTCTCAGAGGTGACCGCATAGGCGTCTTCACCGGTTCCGATCACCAAAGGGGTCCGGCCGAGGCGGTCCCGGGCCGCAAAAATCCCCTTCTCGGTCATCAGCAAAAGCGAGCAGGAGCCCTCGATCCGCTCCAAGGCTTTTTCGATGCCTTTTTCAAACGAGTTCTCCTCGCAGATCAACATGGCCACCATTTCGGTGGGGCTGGTTCCGGTACCGCTGTTTTCGGCGAAGTGCAGCTTCTTTTTCAGCGCCTTTTCCCGCAGCGTATCGATATTGTTGATTCGGCCGACCGTGACGATGGCAAATGTCCCCAGGTGGGAAGCAATGATCAGCGGCTGTGAATCAGTGTCGCTGATCACCCCGATCCCCTTGCTTCCGTGCAGTTTTTTCAAGTCAGGTTCGAACTTCGATCGGAAATAATCGTTTTCGATGTTGTGAATCGACCGGGTGAACCCCTCGTCGTTATGAAACGACAGGCCTCCTCGCCGGGTTCCCAGATGGGAATGATAGTCGGTGCCGTAAAAGACTTCCTGTACACAATCTTTTTTGGAGACCACTCCGAACACGCCGCCCATGAAATACTCCTGTTTTCTGAATCGAAATCGGTGAATCGGATACCGCCCCATAGCACGTCAAAATCCCTCGGGCAAGCCGCTACCGTCAAACTTTTGTTCAACTTCATTAAATAATTCAATAATCTGCTTGAAAAGAGCCTATGGGATTTGATATCTAGACATTTTAGTTATAGGCAATAGAATCGCAGCAGCGATTTTATCAACAATGATTCGATTCGGTCGATGCATACCGCGTGGGGGGTCGCCGAATCTCGAGCGCGAAAACGCTTGTTTAAGCATCGGGAGGCTGCCATTGGAATATACGCTGGATCAAAAGCAGCTGGATGAAATCGAGGCGATCCTTCAATCCGACTTTATCGAGATGGGGGTTCACTGCGTGTTGATGATCGACATGGCCGGCAACATCATATCGAGCCTGGACAACGGGGAGGTTTCCTTCGATATTTATTCGCTGGCTGCCCTGGCAGCCGGAAACTTCGGTGCCGTCAGCGCCATGGCGAACATGGTCGGGGAAAATGAATTCTCTTTGCTGTTCCACAAAGGACAGGATGAAAACCTCCATTTCAGCCGGGTGACAGACGAGTTTTTGCTGATCACGATTTTCGGAAAAGAGACTTCGCTAGGCTTTTTGCGTCTGAAAGTGGCCGAAGCGATCAAAAAATTCGAAACGATACTCCAGTCCTCCTGACAGCGGCGGACCAACGCTGGCCCGCATGACTTCCGGGCTCCGAAAGGTATATCCCTGTGGCGTTCATCAATCTGAAAAAGAAAGAAGTCCAAGCGAAAATTGTATATTACGGGCCGGGACGAGGAGGAAAAACCACCAATCTGGAGTTTATCTACAAGAAGTACAAAAGCCGGATTCCCACGGACATGGTGGCGATCAAGACCCACGGAGACCGTACCCTTTTCTTCGACTTTCTCCCCTTTGACATCGGCACCATCAAAGGGTACAGCGTCCGCATGCAGCTGTATACGGTTCCGGGGCAGGTCAAATACAACGCCACCAGAAAGCTGGTGCTCCGTGGTGTCGACGGTATCGTTTTCGTCGCCGATTCGATGCAGCTGAGAAGAGAAAAAAACGTCCTGTCCCTGAAAAATGCAAGAGAAAATCTTGCGGCGTACAAAAAAGACCTGACCAAAATTCCTTTGGTGATGCAATACAATAAGCGGGACCTGGGAGAGCAGGGAATTCCGCTCCTTTCGGTGGAAACCCTCCAGCAGGACTTGAACGCCGATTTGAATGTCCCTTTTTTCGGAGCCAGTGCCCTTGAAGGGACCAATGTTGTTGAAACACTGAAGAAAATAATCTCCCTGACGATGGCTTCGCTGTCAAAGGATCTGACATAGGAGGAAAACTGTGGACGCCAACCGCCCTTCTGCGAATAAAGAAGTCGACGAGCAGCTCGAATACCTGTTTGCCGAGACGCAAAGCGAAGATGCCGGCTCGGATCCGGAGTCGCAGCCCGGGCCGCTGAGAGAATTGAAGGCGATTTTCCTTGCGGTCGACTGGGAGATCAACGACGATATCATGAACGCGCTGCTTCGGCAGATCGAGGCATTGAAAAATACGTTCAGCGACGATCGGATCATGATGCTGTTTCTTCAGCTGCTGGAGGCCGTCGGAAAGTATGTGAAGGCAAAAAAGGCCAATGCTCATCCGGATGCGATCAAGCTGCTCAACTCCATCTATACCAGCCTTGAAATTGTTTCCATGTCCAAGGGGATGACCGATGCAGAGCGCAAAAAGATCCTGCGAATCGAGGTAAACCGGTTCCAGCGGCTCAAGGACAAACTGGCCCGGAAAAAGGCGGTGGAAAAAGCCGCCGCCCTTCAGAAAAAGGACGCACCGGCAGAATCGCCGCCAGAGGAGATTCCTCCGGCGCTTCGATATGTGCTCCAAGAAGTGCGGAAGGTGATTCGGGAAGAATTTGCCGCCTTCAAAGCAGAATTCAAGTCCTGATCCGGAGAGCGCATGAACACACTCCCTGACCAGCTGGCGTCGGTGGTCTTCCAGCGGGTGATCCGTGAAGACATCGGTCAGGTGTCGTTGGACACCCAGACCCTCAATTTTTTCGTGGAGGTCGACGGTAAGAAGACGGCCGAAGAGATCGCCGCAAGGATCGGCGTCGACCATGATAAAAGCAGGGTGATCGCCGAAAAGCTCCTCAGGCTGAATCTGATCGAACCGCTGCAGCCGTCGGAAAAGGTCGTCGATGCCGATTTTATCGACTACCTGCAGCGACAGCTTTCCATGGCCATCGGCCCGATTGCCGGCGTGATCCTCGAAGACACTCTGGCTGACTTGGGTCATTCCTCCGGCGGCTTGCCGGCTCATCAGGCAGCCGAACTGGTAGAGCTGCTTGCCCGGGAGATCCGGCGCGATGAACAGCGCATCGAATTCAAGCAAAGATTGGTAAAAATGATCATGCAGAAAGGATACTCGGCCTGATGATTGTATTTTGCGAAGAATGTGGGAAACGGTATCGAATCGATCCCGCCAAAATCAAGGGTGAAAGCGCCCGCCTGAAGTGCAAGGCGTGCGGCCATGTGATCACGGTCAAACGGCAGGAGCCGCCGCCGGCAGCAAAGGCGTCTGCTGGGGCCGAATCCCAGCCCTCGCCGCCGGCCCCGGAAATCGCGGCGGCCCAAAGGCCTGCCGGGCCGGAGACGACACCAAAGGCGCCCGAGGCGCCGGGAAAGGAACCGACACCGAGAAAACGCAAAGGCAAATTCCGCTTCGGCCTGACGGCAAAGGTCTTTGTAACCATGCTGCTGGTCAGCCTAGTGCCGCTGATCGTTCTAGGTGTAGTGGCCTATCAGCAGGCCGACACCCAGATTCATGCCGACAGAGAGCAGCTTGCCGGCGCCATCGCAGAGGGCCTTGCCAATCACGTGGATGAGTGGGTCGACAAGAACCTGCGCGTGCTTCAGGCGCTTGCCCAAATGCCTGAAATTCAGTCGATGAACCGTCTTCGCCAGGAACCGCTGCTCAAAGCCGTCCACGAAGCCTATCCTTGGATGTATCTCGTGTTCACCGTCGATCCCCGAGGGATGAACGTTGCCCGAAACGACGGCAGCGCCCTGCGGGATTACTCCGACCGGCAGTATTACAAGGATGTCATGGCCGGGAAATCCATGGCCTGGCAAACGCTGGTCGGCAAAACCTCCAAGAAGCCGGCGGTGGTGTTGGCCGTGCCGATCAAGCGGGGCGAGACCACGGTCGGGGTGATGGCCGAGGCCATGACCATCGACGAAATTTCCAAGAGAATCGCCACTTGGCGGCAGGGCCAGACCGGGTATGCGTTTCTTGTCGATGAGAAGTCAAAGGTGGTGGCCCATCCAAACCGGGCGTTTACGCTGCAGCAGAAAAACCTCAGCGCGCATCCGCTCATTGCTGCGGCCAATGCCGGAAAAACCGGGCTTCAGTATTTCACCGACGACACGTCCTACATCGGTTACACGGCCAAAACACGGTATGGGTGGGTTCTGGCCGTGCAACAGGAGCAACAAGAGGCATTCGCAGTGCTGCGGCAGATCTCCATGTTCGGTCTGATCCTGTTCGGCGTGACGATCCTGGCGGTGTTTCTGATATCTCTGGTCGCCGGGCGCGCCATTACCCGGCCGATCAACCAACTCACCGATGTTGCCGAGCGGATCAGCCTGGGAGAACTCGATGCTGAAATCGGGGTCAGATCCAAGGATGAAATCGGCGATCTGGCCGGGGCCATTCAGCGAATGGCCGACAGCATCCGTCTTTCCATCGAGCGGTTGCGGCGAAGGCGCGGCTGATGGTACTGTTTCCAAGGAACAAACCGGTCATCGAAAACCTGAACGGCTACTACGTAGACATCGGTAGGATGCTGGAGCACTACCAGGGCCAGCTGACTTGCGGAGCGGTCCATTTCAAGGCATCCTCCGTGGAGGGAGTGGTTTTTTTCGATGAAAACGAGCCGCTGACCGGCATGGTAGACGGCAAAAGCGGTTTTTTGCACGGAACCGAAGCGGTCGACCACCTGCTTGCCGCCGCTTCCGAGGTCAATTACACTTTAGGGGTTTACGAAGTCGCTCCGGACACCCTCTATTTCTGGACGCATCTGCCCGAGGCACACCCCATCTATGACAACCTGAGCACCGAGTTTGCGGACCTCAATGCACTGGCCCAGAAAATGAAGGCTGAAGGACTTACCGGCCTCATCGACGTCCAGGGCACCGATCGGTCGGACTCCAGCATCATTCTTTTCGAAAACGGCCGGGTCATCGACGTTGCCAGCCCGTTGATCGATCCCGCACTAGTCGATGTCGACCGCCAACTCGAGGCGTTGGTTGCAGCGACGCGAAACCGGGGCGGATCATTCAGCGTCCGGCAGATTCGTCCCGCAGCCCGGCCCGAACCTCCAGCATCCGGGTCTTCCACCGGCAAAGTCGGCGATGATTTGACGATGCTCGAAGAGCTGATGGACATCTTCGAACGGGCGGTTTCCTCCCAAAACAAGGATTTTCACAGCCTCTTTCGCCGGCAATGCATCGCGAACGCCGAACGGTTCGATTTTCTCGATCCGTTCGTTGCCGAATTCGAATACGCGAAAAATACAATCTCTTTTTCCGGCGATGCCAAGCAAGAAGAACTGGCCCAGGGGCTGCTGACCACGCTGACCGAACTTGCCGAAGAGCTGAATATTTCCAATCAGGTGCGCCACGCGCTGCAGAAATGGGAAAAGAAATGGGGAGCTGTCCTTACACGACACGGGATTTCGCTGTAAACCAAGTGGGGTTTTTGCGCAGGCGCTGCATGACATCCGCGGCGGATCATTTCCCCGGATGACACATTGACGGATTCCAATGGCGGCCGACGACTTCGGGACAGGGTTTCAAGATTTTCTCGACAGGCTTTCCATCGGGTTTTTTCGATCCTCTGTCGAGGGTCAACTGATCCGTGGAAACCGCTGCGTTGCGAAGATGTTTGGATTTGACTCTTTCGAGCAGATGAAAAACTACCCGGTGTCCCACTTCTACACGAATAAAAAGGACCGGGGGCGGCTCATCCGGACATTGGCCGAATCCGGGAAGGTGGAAGAACGCAGGATCGGGTTCCGGCGGCGGGACGATACCCCCATCTGGTGTTCCGTAACCGCCAGCGGTGTGGTTGACGACGAAGGAAACCTGGTGTTTATCGACGGTGCGGTGAGGGACATCACCCATATCGTAAAAAGCCGGCAGGAGAGGCTCAGGCGGGAGCGGCTGCAAGGCGTGCTGGAAATGGCCGGCGGCGTCGTCCATCGGCTCAATCAGCCGCTGACGGTAGTCAACAATCTGCTCAACGAGATGCTTTCCGATGCCCCTCCGGGATCGACCATGTCGAAGAAGCTGCTCCAGATCCGGGAGCAGGTGGAGAAGTTAAATGATATTGCCAGAAAAATCGGTAATATCCGCAAATATAAATCGATGGATTACGTTGCCGGGGTAAAAATCGTCGATATCGACGGTGCCTCTTGATAAAATCACTATAAAATCGCTCGCGCGATTTTATTATAGTTTCGCTCCGCGAAACGACAACGGAAGAAAAAAGGGTAAAAAAGATATATAACCGACAAAAAGGGTGGGGGAAGGGCGGCGGGAAAGTTCCCTCACAACCGGCGAACGGTTGAAATGGGTTGCGCCTGCTGAGCCGGGCACAAAGCGCCGCTTTGCCGACTGGAGACTTCCGTGGCCAAACTCGTGCTGATAGTCGATGACGATCCGGAGATGCTGAGCTCTCTAAAAGAGGGACTCCAGCGGTATCGGGATACTTTTTCGCTCATCACGGCAGACAGCGGCCGAAAAGGGCTGAAACAGATCCGGGAAAAGCCAGTGTCCTTGCTGATCACCGACTTGAAAATGCCGATCATGGACGGCTTCGATTTGCTGGGCCGCGTCATGGAGTCTTATCCGGATATCCCTGTCATTATCATGACCGGTTACAGCACACCGGAGATGAAACGCCTGGCAGAGCAGGGAGGCGCCGTTGGATACATCGCCAAGCCGTTTTTGGTCGAAGAGCTGGCGCGAAAGATCATCACGGTGCTCCGCAAGGAGTCTGAAGGCGGAACCCTGCATGGGGTATCTTCCGGAATATTTCTCCAGTTGATCGAAATGGAGGAACGAACCTGCACCATCCGGCTGAAAGAGACGCGGAAGGGACAAAAAGGCGCTCTTTTTTTCAAGGACGGTGAATTGTTGGACGCCCGCTTCGGGAATATTCACGGCGTCCAAGCGGCCTACGAAATTTTTTCCTGGGACGACGTTTCCATTTCCATCCAAAACGGATGCGCAAGGATCGACCGGGTGATCGAGGAGGATCTTCAGGCGGTCCTGTTGGAGGCCATGAGGCGAAAGGATGAACTGACCGCTGAAGCGCCGGCACAAGAGTCGAAGGAACCCAACTCCCCGGCGGCATTCGAGGCGGATGGCCCTGAGGAGGCATCCGCCGAATCAGGGTCGTTGACAAACATCCGGCGCCGGCTCGAAGCCGATCTCGACGGCCGCGCCGGGATTCAAGAGATGTATCGGGACGAAAAATGGGATGGATTCGTTGCCCGGTTCGATGAGCTGGCCAGGGCGCTGGGAGCGGGAAAACTCAAAGTGGCTCTTCTGGACCAGGGGGCGGGCAATTGTAAAGTGCTGCTGCCGAATGCACCGACAACGGTGATCGAAGTCACCCAGAAATGCCCTCGGGATCGGCTTATCCAGATCCTGGGCCGACAGAGATACGATGGATAATATTTTCAAGGAATTGATGGGCGTAAACGGGGTTCGCGGGGTGTTGCTGATCGCTTCCAACGGAAACATCCGCTATCAAAAAACCGGCCAACAAGGCGTATTCGACCCGGCCAAGGTCGATTGGCCGTCCATGCTCACGTTTCTGGCCGGTATCCAAGAGGCCGAATTTCTATGCGAGCAGCACCGGGTCTACATTCGAAAAGCAGAAGACGCCTGCCTGCTCATCTTGATGGGGCATGAAGCCTCCCCATCGATGGTGCGGCTCAACTGCGATCTGCTTCTTCCCCTGTTGAAGGAAAAAAACGGCTCCAAGGGACTTCGGAGACTCTTCAAGCGCTGAGTCGGATCGGCGCCCGAGCATCTGTGGGCGTCTTTCACCGCAGAGGCGCTGAGGTCGCAGAGGATGCGCAAAGAAGATGGTGAAGGTTTTCTTTACGCCCCATGTGTATAGGCGGTGAGTTTTCATTGAGCTGAGATACGATACCGAAATTATGCCATCGAGCACGTAACCGGAGCCGAAACAAAGACGCTGAGGCAGTTGATGCTATGAGTGCAAAAGTCGCATCCAAAATCAAGGAAGCCGAAGTCTACCATTCCATGGGGCTCTATTCGGAGTCGCTGAACGTCTACGAAGAAATCCTGCAGAGGGACGCCAGCCTGGATGACGAAAGCCGGCAGAACATCCAGGAAAAAATCTCCGTCCTGCAGGAAAAGATCGAAAAGCTCCAGAGACAGGATGCGGCGGCGCTCACCTCCGATGAAATTTCCTTGATCAAGGAGACCCTGGCCCCCAGCCACGGCAAAAGCACCGCACTGGACAGCGCAAACGCCTTCAAAGAGCTCGGTCTATACAGCGACGCCCTGGCTGAATATGAAAGTCTTCTCCAGCAGGACGTCGACCCCGACTCCTTTTTGACGAACATGGTCGACTGCGCCCTGAGAATGTATTCTCCGGAAGAAACCATGAAGCGGCTCCAAAAGCAGCTTCAGGCAAAAGACGGGGACAAGAAAGAAAAGGCGGATCTTTTTTCCGCCATCGGCGCCGAACTGGAAAGCCACGGCCACAGCGCACCGGCCATGGAAAGCTACGCCGCCGCCCAGGGGCTCGATCCGAAGAACAAAATCGCAAAAGAGCGGCTCAAGGCCCTCAAGGCGAGCATGGCCACGGGCTCCCGCTACGACTATCTGCTCAACCAGAAAATGGTCACCACCGATCAGCTCAAAAAAGCGCTCCAGATGTCCAAAAAGATGAACAAGAGCGTAGAGTCCATTTTAATTGAGCAGTTCCATATAAAAAAAGAGGATATGGGCGAATCCCTTTCCCTGTATTACGGGTGCCCGTTCAAGACCTTCAACAAAGAGGCCCAGACGCCGGTGGAGTTGATTTCCAAACTCAAGAAGCCGTTTCTTCTCCAGGAGCACTGGGTTCCGTTGAGCTGGGATAAAAGCAGCGTCGAAGTCCTGATCGACGATCCCAGGGATCTGAACAAGACGGACAACCTCCGCGGCCTTCTCAACTCGAGGATCTCTTTTTCCATCGGCATCCGGGAAGACATCGACGCGTATATCCGCCACTTTTTCGACGACAGGAAAGCAGCCGAAGGCGAGTCCGCCAATGGAGGGATGGACGCCAACTTCGAGATGATTCCCGATATCGCCTTCGAAGAAGAAGAGGACAGCGGCGACGACTACGAAGAATACGACGAGGCCTCCGGTCAGGTGGTCCGCCTCGTGGACCAGGTGCTCGTGGCGGCCTACCGCATGGGCGCATCGGACATCCACGTCGAGCCATCGCCGGTGACCAAGGCCACTTCCATCCGCTTCCGACTGGACGGTGTCTGCCAGGAGTATGTCCAGGTGCCCAACACGCTTTGCCGGGGCATCCTGTCGCGGATCAAGATCATGTCCGGCCTGGACATCGCCGAGCGGCGGCTGCCCCAGGACGGCAAGATCAAGTTCAAACGAAAAGGCGTGGAATCGTTCGAGCTGCGGGTGGCGACGCTGCCCACGGCGGGCGGATTCGAAGATGTCGTACTCCGGATTCTGGCCAAGGCCGGCGCCATGAAGATGGACGACATGGGACTGGCCGAACGCAACCTCAGAATCCTGAAAAAGATCATCAGCATGCCCTACGGCCTGGTGCTGGTGGTGGGGCCCACCGGCTCCGGAAAAACCACTTCGCTTCATGCCTGCTTAGGATACATCAACAAGCCCGGCGTGAAGATCTGGACCGCGGAAGACCCCGTGGAAATCACCCAGATCGGTCTGCGGCAGGTGGAGGCAAGGCCGAAAATCGGGCTCGACTTTGCCCGGATCATGCGGGCCTTTCTCCGGGCGGACCCGGACGTGATCATGATCGGCGAAATGCGGGACAAGGAAACGGCCTCTATCGGCGTGGAGGCATCTCTCACCGGCCACATGGTGTTTTCCACCCTGCACACCAACAGCGCCCCGGAGACGGTCACCCGGCTGCTCGACATGGGGCTCAACCCGCTGAATTTTTCAGACGCCTTTCTCGGGGTCATGGCCCAGCGGCTGGCCAGGCGCCTGTGCAAGAACTGCAAGGAAGCCTACCATCCTTCCCATGAGGAATTCGACGAAATCGTCCACGATTTCGGAGAGGCGTACTGGGAGAAAACCGGCATCGAGTACAGCTCCGATTTGACCCTGTACCGGCCGGTCGGCTGCGATCAGTGTTCCAACACCGGATACAGGGGACGGCTCGGGATTCACGAACTCATGGAAGGGACCAAGGAGATCAAGGCGCTCATCAAAAAAGCGGAAGAAACCGAGAAGTTGTTCGCCACCGCCATCGAGCAGGGAATGAACACCCTGAAGCAAGATGGAATTTTAAAGTCTTTCCAGGGGCTTACAGATATCAGCGAGATCCGCCGGATCTGCATTGCTTGACATCCTGACAATATCGCTGACGCGATGGTATCAGCCCAGGGCGGCCTGCAGGGAGGGCATGATCTTTTTGAGGGCGATTTTCGCCAGGGCCCGGTTGCCGTTGGCGCCGAGCAGCACCAGGGCATGAAACTCCTCCTGAGCCGGAAAAACGCACAGCAGAATACCGCCGTCTGCAGACAATAAAACCTCCAGGCATTCCCCAAGTCCGATTTCTTTTGCGACCCTGCTTCCCGCCCGAACCAGATCCAACGCGACAGCGGCAATCAACTCCAGATCGAGATCCGGCTCGACCGTATCTTGAATCAGCAACTCACCGCTGAGATCCATCACGGCCGACCCCCGATAACCGGCGACCTCTTGAAGACCAGACAGTACGGACGCGGCTTCGGCCGGTGTCGACCGCGCCTTCGATGGGTAGGCAAAAGGAGGGGATATCTCCGGTGCTGTCTGCGCTGCTTCCGGCGCAGTCACCGGCTCGGCGGCTTCAGGGGGCGGCGATTCATCATCAGAACCGGGGAACACGAAATTCGTTTCCACCGCAGCGGCCTGCATATCCTCGGGGTCGACCCACTCACTTTCGACCATGAAGCCACCGCCTTCGTCCTCTTGCTCTTCGATGCCGGCCTCATGTGAAAAATTCGATTCATCCTTGAGGCGCATCGCATCCATGAGAAGGGGCATCAGGTCTTTTCCAATCCGGCGGGTCACCTTTTTCGCGCCTTTGGCCAGGTTCTTGAACCGGATTTTGGCCCTTTCGTTCGGGATCAAGGCCAAGGCGGCCTCTTCTCCTTGGAGGTTGTCCAGGACCGCATCGAAGAGCACCCCTTCTTCGAAATAAAAGTACCCTGTTCGACCGTCCGGAATTTCGATCTCCAGAAGGCAGGTCTTCTGCTCCATGTGGATCATCTGAAGAAAGTTGGCGATGGAAATGCCGTTCAGGGTTCCGCCGGGTTGTTCGTTTTCCAGCGCCGGCAGGATGGTTTCGACCAGTTCCTCGATTTCAAACGGCTTTTCAATGAATCGGAGCACGTCCCGGGCGATTTTTTCCTTGATTTGAGGGGTCCCGTGGGCCGACATGACCACACAAGGGATTTCCGGATGGTGTTCGTTCATATAGGCAAGGAGGGTCAACCCGTCCACCTTGGGCATCTGAAGGTCGGTCACCAGGAGGGAAATCGGCTCGTTTTGCAGGATTTCGATGGCTTCTTCACCGTCTTTTGCGGTGAGCGTGACAAACCGGTTTTCGTATTTTCTCATCCCGGATTGTAAAATTTTCAATAAGACCGGATTGTCCTCGACGATCATGATCCTGTCCATGGCCGGCCCATCCTCCCGGCGCCCGCAAACGGCGCGCCGCCTTTTGGTTGGCGAAAAAGACACGGAAAAATAACAAAAACAATCGGCAAAAGCAATCTTTTGCCAAGCGCTCTATCCGGAAAAGGTTTTGAAGTCTTCTGCGATGTGTTCGATGGAGATGCGAATCTGGTCGATTCGCGACTGGATGTTGTCGAGGCTCCGCCGCCTGGCGTCCTCTTCGATGACTTTGGCAATTTCATACACCCGTTCAAAGCGCATGTTGCCCGAAGCTCCCTTGATGGAATGGGCGGTTTCCGATACGCCTCTGGCATCTTCGGCTGCCAATGCGGCCGACATCTGCTCCAGATCTTTCCTGCAGCTATCTACAAACAGGGCCACCAGCTCTGCCATCTCCTCTGCGCTCAAGCCCAGTTTTTCCATCAATTCATTGGGATTCATGAAGCCCCTTTCCGGCACTCCTTTGAAAAGCAGTGATTGCTTTGCCGGCAGGATTCGAGCTTCGATTCTCTGCCGAGGCATGCATGGCAGCGATCGTCGCTGCAGTGCTGGCAAAAAAAACAATCCGGACACGCGTGCTTTCGAGAGTCGTCCTGCGTGCACTCCGGCACATATACTTTTCCGTGAATTCCCGGATGCCGTTTGAATGCCATGCCGACCCCCCCGGTCGTGGAAAATTTCCATAATATAAGTCAGGGCATCGTGCTGTCTACCATCCGAACGAAATCGGGTTTGGCATCGACCGATCACTCAATTTTCCGGGCAATTCTCCAACGAAGCAAAATGATTCATTTCGCGGGATCATCCATCCTGAAATTCGGTCTACAGGGCCGCCAGGGCCGTTTCCATACGGTCTATAGCGAGATCCAGCTGCCGGCGCCGGCAGCCGAAATTCAGCCGCACAAAGCCGTCCCCGTCGAAATCCCGTCCGTCGGAGAGTCCGACGCCGGCTTTTTCGAAAAACCCGGCCGGATCCTCGATCCCCGTCTGACGGGTGTCGATCCATGTCAGGTAGCTGGCCTCCACGGGTGCCGCAGAAAGGCCGGAAATCCGGTCGATTCTTTCCGCTACCCGGTTGCGGTTGGCCCGCAGGTATTCGATCAACGCCGCCAGCCACTCCCATCCATCGGAAAAGGCGGCCAGGGCCGCCTCGTAGCCCAGGGCATTGACATGGGGAACGATGCCCTCCATAGCCCGGGTAAATCGCCGGCGCAGGGCGGGCTGGGATATCACGGCAAAAGCGCAGGAAAGCCCGGGGATATTGAAGGTCTTGCTCGGCGACATGAGCGTGATCGTCTGTTCTGCCACTTCCGGGGCCAGGGATGCCGTCGGAATATGCCATTTTTCGGGATCGAGGACAAGATCGCAGTGAATTTCATCCGAACAGAGGATCACATCGTGGGCCAAACAAATTTCGGCCAGACGTTCGAGCTCCAGCCGGGAAAACACGCGGCCGACTGGGTTGTGGGGACTGCACCAGAGAAGAAGGCGGGTCTCCGGCGTCATCTGCGCCTCCATCCGGTCGAAATCCGGCTCCCACCGGTGCTTGGCCTTGCTCATCGGCACGCGGATCAGCGTTCTTTGGAAATGCCCCGGTGCGCTCAAAAAGGGGGGATACACGGGAGTGGCGGACATGACCGCATCACCGGGGGCGCCCACCGCCCGGCAGGCGACGTTGAGGCCGGTGACCAGACCGGGGAGCCACACGAGCCAGTCCGGTTCGATTTTCCAGCCGTATCTTTTTTTCATCAAGTCGACGAGACATTCGACAAGCGGCTCGGGCGCCGACGTATACCCGAACACCCCGTGATCGACCCGGCGGTGCAGGGCGTCGATCACCGCAGGGGGGGAGCAAAAGTCCATGTCGGCCACCCACATGGGCAGGACATCGCGGTCTTTGTAGCGATCCCACTTCACGCTGGCCGTTTCGCGGCGGTCTACGAATGTGTCGAAGTCAAACGATGCCATGTCCATTGCAGTGCTGTCGGTTTCGACGCGCCGGCGCGGGCAGCCGCCCGGACCCCGGCAAAAAAATGCCCTGCCACCTTCCTTGCTGTGGAATTATGCTGGGGGGTAAGGGCCCTATCAGGCGGGAAACGCCAGAAATGCGTTTTCCCTTCTGCCCTCGATTTCCGGGACGTTTTCACGCCATTCGGATATCTTGCAGCCATCGGAGCTGGTCGACGGAATCGCACATTCGATGAACGGCAGGATCGGGTCGCCCGCATAGGACTTGAAATTGAACATAAACGCCTCGCTCCGGGGCAGGCGGTCAAATTCCATCAATTTGACAAAAAAGATGCTGCAGGCACCTTCGAAAAATTTCCCCTTTTCTTTGTAGGCCGAGAGCCTTTCCCGGAACAGACCGATGGCCTCATCGCTGGTGTCCGCTTCGACGAGCAAAGTAAAATCGCCGTGGCGTCTTTCCGACTCGGTGGTTTCCTGCTGGTTGGAGACGTAGAGAAAGTTGCCGATGTAAATCATAGATGCCCCTCTCGATGGATTCGTTTGACTTTTTTGGGCCGGGCCCCGATATTCAGGCCAGCCCTGTTCATACAGAAAATGTCACCGCCTGTTCAAGAATAAAAAACGGAATCGCTCATCTTCACCGGAATAAATGCGCAATCCCAGCCTGGATGATCGACTCGGCATGTCTTGGCTGCGTTCTGTTGGAAACCGCTTGTAAACTGTGGTAAGAATAAAAATTGTGCGATGTGCAAAAATAAGGTGGACGAGCGGGCCGTGAATTGGTTCATCATCCCGAAAAAGCAACA
>CBFCZJ010000019.1:0-21665 GCA_965602445.1 uncultured Desulfobacterales bacterium
GCCCGCTCATAGTCCTGGCTCTTTTTGAACAGCACCCCCAGGTAGGGGATTTCGCCCTTTTCCAGGTTCTTGGGCCGAAAATCCGGGTCCGCTTTGAGCGCACGGATCCAGTTGATCAACTCCCGGGTGGCGGGCTTTTTTTCGACGGCGTCGATTTCCCGGAGCCGATAGAAGGTGTTCACCGCGTTGGCCAGCAGGTCTGCATCGATGTCTGGAAAATGGACCCCGATGATCTTTCGCATCATCTTCGGATCCGGAAAAGCGATATGATGGAAGTTGCATCGGCCCAAAAAGGGGTCCGACAGGTCCTTTTTGGCGTTGGAGGTGATGATGATGACCGGCCGGTGCCGGGCCCTTTCTGTCTTGTCGACCTCGATGATGTCAAACTCCATCTGATCCAGGACGTCGAGCATGTCGTCCTGAAAATCGTTGTCGGCCTTGTCGATTTCGTCGATGAGCAGCACGGTTCGTTGTTCGGCCTTAAAGGCCTGGCCGATTTTGCCCATCTTGATGTATTCTTCGATATTGCTGACGTCCCGCACCGAGTCGCCGAATCGGCTGTCGTTGAGCCGGGTCAGCGTGTCGTATTGATAGAGGGCTTCGATCAGCTTCATGCTCGATTTGACGTTCAACACGATCAAGGGCATCTGCAGGTTTTCGGCAATGGCATGGGCCAGCATCGTCTTGCCGGTGCCCGGCTCGCCCTTGAGCAAAAGCGGCATTTCCAGGGCCATGGATATGTTGACGATGTGCGCCAGCTCGTCGTCGAGTACGTAGCGGCGGGCGCCGGTGAAACGGTTCTTGTCGTTTTCCGTCATGAAACAAACCTCCCCATTGGGTTGCAATCCGAATTTCCCGGCTGCTTCGGATCGATCCTCATTTTGCGGTCATCCGCTGTTTCTAATCTTGTCCGACAAGGACGCCGTCAACTCCAGTACGCGTTCGGCGTGGGCCCGGTCGATCGACCCCGTGCCGCAGCTCGGGGTGATGAGCGATTGTCGAAGGAGCCGCTCACGGTCCACCCCGAGGGCGGCGGTTTTCTCGATCTGATCCTGCCACCGGGAAAAAAGAGAATCCACGGTCTGTTCATCGATGTCCTCGGCCCGTCCGGTCGGCACGATGCCCCAGGCGACAATGCCCCCCGAATCGACAAACCGAATCAGGTCGTCTGCATAAAGGACGAACCGGTCGAAATAGGAAAAGGCGTCGAAGTTGACGATGCCGATGGAGGTGCCCAGTACCAGGGACCAGTCTGTATTGGCGCAGACATGGATGCCGGCGATTCCCCCTTCGGACCGAACCGCTTCGATCACCTCCTCCAGACAGGAGAGTACGTCCGGCCGGGAGATACTGGTAAATTCCGAGGTGCCGAAACCGGCCAGGGCCGGCTCGTCGAGAAAAAAAATGACCGGTTTTCCCAACGCCGACAGCTTGCGCACCTGCCAGCGCGCCCGTTGGGCCAGCAGCTTGACCGCTGCGTCCCGGAGCCGATCGTCATAGTATATGGCCGCCCCGTTCTGGTCCTTGACGGCGGTGGTCAAGGTGATCGGCCCGGTGATCTGGCCTTTGACCGCGGCCGGGGGAACGGCCAGCGCCGAAACCCTCTCCAGAAAAAGGAAAAATCCTTCGGCGACCGCCGGATCCATGGCAAACCGCGACCGTGTCAGCTCCTGCTGTTCCTCGACCACGGCCATGTATTCTTCATAAAAGCCGAGCAGCTGATCGTCGAAATCCGGTGCGTCGGTGCGAACCGCTTCATCGCCGGGCGCCCCTGTCAGGCCGGGCATTCCCGGCAGAAACTGTGAGATCATCCCTTCCTGCCTTCGGCACGGAAGCTGGACCCACAGTGGAATGTCGGGCGTTTGGCGAAGGACGAGGTCCAGCGCCTCTTGGTGGTTCTCCAAAGGAAGGCTGCCGATCAAAACCGCCCGGCAGCCGGGGCTAAAGGTGGAAGTCATCAAGCACCTCTCATATTGAGTCCATAAATAAAAAAGTAAGCTAACAATCCCATCGACACTTGGCAACCCGGGAAGCCGGCCGAAGATGGTAAGCAATTGACAGCCTCCGGGGCCGGTGATAAACATTCTGCGCTGTCCTTTGGCCTCCATTTTAAGGGGCCTTTGCAACCCCGATGACAGCCGACTGCAAAAGGGTATCGATGGCAGAGATCATCTCGTTTGACAACGGCCGCCAGAAGGCAGAAGACCGGCTAAAAGGCCAAGAGCGCAAGCGCAAGTTCGAGGCCGTGCGCCGGATGCTCAACTGTACGCACTGCAGCACCAAATGCCTCAAGTGCGGGGTTCCGGTGGGTCCGGAAAACCATCCGGGCCGCCGGTTTTCCCACCTGCGGATTCCATACCGGTTCTGCGATACCTGCGCAGAAGACTACATGGAATATATCGAACGGCTCAAAGGACGGGGCAACCCGGACCACTACTGGCAAAACGATCAATGGCTGGAGATGTGGGGCAAGTGGATCGCGTATCAAAATTCGATGGATCAATATGTGCGGTCCCGGGAGTTTCTGGAGCTCATCAAAGATCTTAAACCGAACACTCCCGAGGGATAGGAGGGCTGTATGTTTGGAATCGGAATGCCGGAACTCATCATCATCCTGGTGATCATCCTGATCATTTTCGGGGCCGGCAAGCTCCCGGAGATCGGTGCAGGGATCGGCAAGGGAATCAAGAATTTCAAGAAGGCCACCAACGAGGTGGAAAACGAAGAGGCCAAAGAGACCAAGAAGATCGAAGAAGAAGAGCCGGAAAAGAAATCCTAGTCCGGTCCGGCCGCCAGGGGAACCATCGCACCAGCGTGCAGCGGGAGGATTCCGCCGGGAATCCTCCCGCTGTTTTTTTCTCAAGGATGGTTGCTGCTTTTAGAGCGCTTGGGCAGTTAAAACTTTTGCTTGATTGAAGTGTTGACGGGAAATCGAGGACGGCTGCTATTGGAACATCATTTTGCCAAGCGTTCTAAAAGGGGATGTCGTCGTCGGCCGGTTCCTGGTAGGACGGCTCCTGGTAATCGTCGGAAGGCTTTTGCGTTCGATAGCCGCCGCCACCGCCACCAGTGGCGCCCTTCGGCTCCAACATCTTCATATCGCTCGCGACAATTTCGGTCGTATATCGGGTGACCCCTTCCTGCTCCCAGGAGCGGGTCTGGAGCCGGCCCTCGATGTACACCTGCTTTCCCTTGGTGAGATATTCACCGCAGATCTCACCAAGCTTTCCGAATGCCACAATTCGATGCCACTCGGTGCGCTCCTGCATTTCACCGGAGTTCTTGTCTTTCCACCGCTCCGAGGTGGCCACCGTAAATGTCGTGACCGCTGTGCCGCTTTGTGCATACCGGACCTCGGGATCACGGCCCAATCTTCCGATGAGAATCGCCTTGTTGATCATGTTCCGCCTCCCCATGAAAATATTTGAGTAGCCCCACCCCTACGCGAAAAGCGCGGCGGTGTCAATTTCCAGATTGGCTGTACAAAGCGGCGGTTCACTGGTATGGATTGCCCCCACGGCGGCCGGGCTTCGGTCGCCGAACCCTGCGGAAGGAAACCTGATGGCAACCGGCACCGACGCTTACAAAGGCTACCTTTTCGCGATCCTGGCCGCCGTCTTATGGGGCATTTCAGGACCCGCGGCCAAATTCCTCTTCCAAAGCGGCGTGACACCCTTCCAGCTGGTGCAGCTGCGGATGACCATCGCCGCGGGCACCCTCTTTTTCTGGCTGCTGATCCGGGACCGTTCTTTGCTTAAAATCGACCGGTCCGACATCGGTTACTTTGCCCTCCTGGGGACCTTCGGGCTGGCGGCGCTGCAGTTCACGTATCTTTTCACCATCAGCAAGATCCAGGTGGCCGCAGCCATCCTGCTCCAGTATATGGCGCCTGGCCTGATTGCCGTCCATGCCTTGATATTTTTCGGCGACCGCCTTACCGGTTGGACACTGGCGGCCCTTTTCGGCTCCTTTGCCGGATGCTACCTCATCGTGGGCGGCTACAGCCTGGAGCTGCTGTCCATGAACCTGGCCGGCATCGCCAGCGGCATCCTGTCTGCCGTGGCCTTCACCTGGTATTCGATCCATGGAGAGCACGGCATGCGTCGCTACAACCCCTGGACGGTGCTGGTGTACGCACTGGGTTTCGGCGCGCTTTGCTGGAATGTCCTGTACTCCCCGATGAAAGGCCTGTTTCACGGCTATTCGCCGATTCAATGGGCGGGCATCTTCTATATCGGGATCATGGGGACATTATTTCCCTTCGGCCTCTACCTGGAAGGGGTCAACCGAATCCGCTCTACGCGGGCCAGCATTACCGCCACCTTGGAGCCGATCACCGCCGGTGTGATCTCCTGGGTGTTTCTGCATGAAATTCTGTCTCCGTTGCAGCTTTTCGGGGCGGCGCTGGTCATCGGATCCATCGTCGTTCTTCAGCTTCGTCATGAAGTCGACGAAAAAACCCCGGCCCTGATCCGGGCCCGGAGCGGACATGAACCCCGGCGGTGATCCAAAAAACGCCGCTCCTTCGGCGCGGCGCATCAAACGGCGGGTCGCTGCTCCCGTCCATGAATTTTTTGCGGCCACCGCTCCCGGCATCGAACCGTTGTGCTGCCGGGAGCTTATGACGCCGCCGGTGTCGGCGACGGATGCCGCCGTTGTGCCCGGCGGGGTGACGTTCTCCGGCAAGCTCACGGATCTGTATCGGGCCAACTTGCACCTTCGCACCGCCAACCGGATCCTGATGCGGATCACTGAATTTCCGGCGGAAAATTTCCGCCAGCTTCAACGCCGCCTGTCCTCGGTGGACTGGGAACTTTTTCTTCCCCGGGAGGCGGCGGTCCAGGTCCGGGTCAGCACCCGCCGCTGCCGGCTTTACCACAGCGAAGCCGTCGTCCGAAGGGCCGAAGAGCAGATTCGACATTCCCTCGGATCCCCGCCGGCCCGGGACGCCGCTGACCAGGCGCCCTGTCGTGCTTCCGTTTTTGTCCGGGGAGAAAACGACCGGTTTCTGGTTTCGGTGGACAGCAGCGGTGAACTGCTCCATCGGCGGGGAATCAAAACCCACCCTGCGACAGCGCCGCTTAGAGAGACCCTGGCCGCGGCGGTCCTGATGTGGGCGGGGTTCGATCCCTCCAAGCCGTTGGTGGACCCCATGTGCGGCAGCGGCACGTTTTCCCTGGAAGCGGCGCTGATGGCCGGAAGGATCCCGCCCGGCTGGTACCGGCGGTTTGACTTCGAAACGTGGCCGTCTTTCCGGCTCCCGCAGTGGCGCCACCTTCGAAAGGAAGCCGCAGATCGGATCGTTTTTCCGGAAACGGCCCGCATCTTTGCCGGCGACCGGGACCTGGACGCGCTTGCGAAGCTGCGCGGCTGCCTGAATGCCCATGATCTTGAACGGTATGTAGCCCTGTTTGCCGGGGACTTTTTCGATCTTCGCCCGGAGAAAATCACAGCCGCCCCCGGCCTCGTCGTGCTCAATCCGCCTTACGGCCGCCGCCTGGATCCGGGAACCGGGGGTGCAGATATGGCACGGGTGCTCGATTACCTGAAGCGCTGTTTCGGCAGATGGAAAGTCGCTCTTTTGTCCCCCCCGAGCCAGCTCGGCCGGATTTCGTTTCCCCATCGAACCCGGAGGCTGGTTCACGGCGGACTGGGATTGACCCTGGTCACCGGCCGGATTCCGGACAGGTGATCGCACGGCGGAGGAGGGCTGTTTGCCGTGTTGCCAATGATCGGAAAGGACGATTTGCGATGGCGTTTTCCGTTGTCGATCTGTACCGGAAAGTACTTCCCCGGACCAATTGCGGGGACTGCGGTTTTCCAACCTGCCTGGCCTTTGCCAGCATGGTGGTTTCGGAAAAGCTTCCTCTTGCCAACTGCCCGCATCTGAGCCCGGAGGTGGTGGCGCGCTGCCAGCCCGAACTCGATGCCCAGCATGCGGCCGGAAAGTGGGTAAAAAAGGACCCGGCTGCAGAAGCCCTTCAGTGGGCCCGGCAGCGGGCTGCTTCTTTGCACATGGAAGAGCTGCCCGAAAGAATCGGCGGTGAACTCAAGCGCGAAGGCGGACAACTGCTGCTGGAGCTGCCGTATTTCAACGGCGCGGTCCATGTGCGATCCGATGGAATCACGACCCGAAGCGGCGGTGCACTGGACCGCTGGGAGCAGACCTTTCTTTTCAACCACATCGCCCAGGGCGGCAGTGCCACCCCCTCCGGGACCTGGAAGAGTTTCGAAGAGCTCCCGAACACGATTTCGAAAGTCAAATCGATGCGGGCCCATGTCGAAGAGCCGATCGGCGAGCGGTTTTCCGGCCGCCGAGAGGACCTGTATTCTGCTGGAAAGACGATGGGCGGCGTCGATGTGAGAAGCGATTTTCAAGATGCCGACGCGGCCTTGCATTTTTCCGCCCTGCCCCGGGTGCCGCTGCTGCTGCTCTTTTGGGATGCCGAGCCGGCCGAAGAGATCGGCGCCCGGGCAAAACTCCTCTTTGACGAAACCGTGACGGTGCATCTGGACATCGAATCAATCCTCTTTTTAAGCGAACACCTGCGCCGGAGGCTCTGCGGGGAGGACCCCTGAAAGCACCAAACGCGAAGCGGGCGTAAATACCAAGGAAGTCCGATGAGAGAACTCCCCAAGGAAATCGACCGCGCCGTCAACACCGATGTCCTGGTGATCGGTGGCGGCGGCGCCGGCGCCGGCGCCGCGATCGCCGCGGCCCGCCGGGGGTCCCGGGTATTGGTCGCCGCCAAGGGGAGGCTGGGGCGCAGCGGAAGCACCCCTCTTTCCAGCGCCGTGGTGGCCATGGATGGAGAAAGTGCCCGGAAGATGGGCCAGCGCCGGGCCGACTCGTCCCTGACCCCGGATCGGTGGTTCGAGCAGATCGTCGGGCAAGGGTTTTTTCTCAGCGAACAGCCCCTGGCGCAGCTCTATGTCGAGCAGGCGCCGGCCAGGGTGGCCGAGCTCCTTGGCTGGGGGCGCCGGGCCGGTCAGCCTTTTTTCTTCGGCGCCGGAGGATCATGGATCACCACGGGCCGGGCCATTGGCCGATCCCTTTGCCAGGGGATACGGGAGTCGCCTCCGATCGATCTGCTCGAAGATGTGATGATCTGCGAGTTGATCTGCAGCCGGGGCCGCATTTCCGGGGCCCTCGGCGTCGATATCTACTCCGGCGGGCTGGTCTATGTCGCCTGCAGGGCGGTGGTCATTGCCACCGGCGGGTTTCACCCGTTTTCCTTCAGGTGCACCGCCGGGGACAATACCGGCGACGGCATTGCCATGGCATTTCGGGCCGGAGCCGCGGTGGCGGACATGGAATTTTTTCTCTTCTGTCCGGGGGCGCTTCTTTCTCCCCGTATCCACCGGGGGTCGATTCTGCCGATGTTTCTTTACGGAACCGGCCAGATCCGGCCGGATATCGTCGATGCCAAAGGATCGGACCTGTTTGCACCCCTGCCGGCAGAGGTTCGCCGACTGGCGCAGGATTCGGCGTGGTTCAAGCTGGCGCACGCGCTCATCTGGTCCGAGGCCCTGGCGGCCGGCAGGGGCACTTCAGCCGGCGGGCTCTTTTTCGATTTCCGCCGGTATTCTTCCTGGCGCTACTTCACGGGGCTGCTGCTCACGTTCATGGCGTTCAAACAGCTCTACGGCCACCGGTTCCATTATCAGCACAGAAATGTCCGGGACCTGTTCGATTCGATCCGGCGCCGCGGGCGCTGGGAGGTCGGTCTCTGCTGTGAGTACAGCCTGGGCGGGGTGGTGGTGGACGCCGGGATGCGAACCTCGGCAGCCGGGGTGTTCGCCGCCGGGGAGGCCGCCAGCGGCACCTTCGGGGCCACCCGAACTTCACGCGCCTTGACCGAAATGCTGGTGCAGGGCTTTGTTGCAGGAGAGTCTGCGGCCGCATGGTCGAAAAACGTCGACGCCCCGGCCCCGGCCGCGGATCGGATCGAACAGGCCTGCCGAAAAGTCCTGGCCCCGCTCACGCGCAGCGGCGGGACGTCCCCCGGGCCGGTCCTGGAAACGATCGAGGCCATCGCCGATGCCGCCCTCGGGGTACGGAGATGCGCCGAGGCCCTGGAAAAGGGCCTTGCCCGGACCGCGGCGCTTCGCCGTGAGGTCCTGCCCCGCCTGGTAGTGCAAAGCCCGAACCGGCGCTACAACCTGGAGTGGATCCAGGGGCTGCAGCTGGAAAACCAGCTTTTCTGCCTGGAAGCTGCGCTCCGGGCCGCCCTGAGGCGGGCTGAAAGCCGGGGCCAGCACATTCGCTTCGATTTTCCCCATGTGGACAACGGTCGATGGCTCCGGCGGCTTCATTTTGAAAACCGCGGCGACGAGCCGGCGCTGCGGCCCCGGCAGCCTTCCTTCTGCCGCCTTTCTCCGCCGCAGCGGGACTTTC
The DNA here is from genome assembly GCA_965602445.1 of uncultured Desulfobacterales bacterium. Classification (GTDB taxonomy): domain Bacteria; phylum Desulfobacterota; class Desulfobacteria; order Desulfobacterales; family CAFBRK01; genus JAIPEL01. The sequence goes on from CBFCZJ010000019.1 coordinate 8,399, forward strand.
CCGGCGTGCTGGACTATGCACTTTGCCGCCGGCGGCAGGAAAGGGGCGCCTGAATTGAATATCGAAGTGCAGATTGCAAGGAGCCGCCCGGAGGATGGCAGGGCGGCGTACCGCCAGATCTATCATGTCCCGGTGCCGGATGGTGCCAGGTGGACGGCGATGGACCTTCTTGACTACATCCAGCGGCGCATGGACGGAAGCCTCGGCTATTTTCGCCACAGCGCCTGCGGCCGGGGTCTTTGCCGCCGCTGTGCGGCGCGGATCAACGGCAACGTCGGCTATCTCTGCGCCCATATCATCGAAGACGACCGTCCACTCATCCTGGAGCCGATCTCCGAAGCGAGTAGAATCCGGGACCTGGTCTGCCGATGATTCTGGGGCTTTGACAAACACGGGCCGAGCGAATAAAAGGAAAAGGGTCAGCAAGACAGGAACCCATCTTGGAAAGTGATTCGGGAAAAGGAGACGCACGATGGACGATTGCATTTTTTGCAAGATCATCAAAGGCGAAATTCCGAGCGTGAAGGTATATGAAGACGACCGGGTGTTTGCCTTCGAAGACATCAATCCGATCCGCGACGGCCATACCCTGATCATCCCCAAGGTTCATGCAGAAAACATCTGGGAGATGGCGGCTGAAGACATGGCGGCAGTGGCCGAAGCAGCCAAAAAGCTGGCCGAAGCGATCCGGAAGGCGCTCAACCCGGCGGGCATCGCCTGCCTCCAGCTCAACGGTCGGGCGGTCAATCAACTCGTCATGCACTATCATTTGCACCTGATCCCGCAAAAAGAAGGCGACCCTGAGCTGACCATGACCGCCTGGAAGCTGGTCGCCGGCGACATGGACCGGATCGGCAAGACCGGAGAAAAGATCGCTGCCGCGGTTTCATGACCGCAAACGCCCGGTGCCGGGATCCGCTCCAAGACTTTCATTCTCCCGGAACAAAAGGACATCGTTGATGGACCCATTTCAGTACGAATCCGAGCTCGAAATTTTTCCAGAGGGCGAAACCGTTTTTGAGGCAGGCCAGACCGGAGACAGGATGTACGTGGTCGCCTCAGGAACTGTCGACGTCCTGGTGGGAGAAAAGGTGGTCGAAACGGTGGAGGCGGGCGGAATCGTGGGAGAGATGGCGCTGCTTGGGACCAAAACCCGCAGTGCCACGGCAGTGGCAAAAGCCCAATGCCGTCTTCTTCCCATCGACGAAGCTTTTTTCCTCCATCTGATCCAGCAATCGCCCCGGTTTTCCATCAAGGTGATGAAGATCATGGCCGACCGGCTGCGTCGTTCCAACAATCCGGACTCATGAACCTGGAAAAGATTCAGCAAGCCGCAGACCGGCTTAAAGGAAAGGCTCATGTCACTCCCGTCTTCACCTCCCGGACCTTGAACCGGATGGTGGGCGCCGACGTCTTTTTTAAATGCGAAAATTTTCAGCGGATCGGCGCCTTCAAGTTTCGGGGGGCATACAATGCCATTGCCGCCCTTGCGCCGGATCCGAGCAAAAAGACGGTGCTGACGTTTTCTTCCGGCAACCACGGTCAGGCCGTCGCCCTTGTCGGCCGCATGCTGGGTCTGCAGACCATGGTGGTGATGCCCGACAATGCGCCCGCAATCAAACGCGCCGCCACCGAAGGGTATGGCGCCCGCGTCGTCGACTACGATCCGGAGAAGACAAGCCGGGAGAAAATCGCACGCCAGATGGCCGAGGACGAAAGCTACCTTCTGATACCGCCCTTCGATCATCCGGAGGTGATCGCGGGGCAGGGGACGGCCGCTCTCGAGCTTTTCGAGCAGGCCGGTCCCATGGACTGGCTTTTGGCTCCCTGCGGCGGCGGCGGCCTGCTCAGCGGAACCGCGGTGGCCGCCCGTGGGCTGTTCGAGAAATGCCGGGTCGTCGGGATCGAGCCGGCGCTGGCCGACGACGCCACCCGATCCTTTCGGACAGGCCGGCTGCACCGCGTCGACAACCCACAGACCCTGGCCGACGGCTGCCGCACCGCTTCTCTGGGACAGCTCACGTTTCCGCTGATCCGACAGCTGGTTTACGACATGCAGACGGTCTCCGAGGAGGCGATCGTCGAGGCGGTGAAGTTCTTTTTCTTCCGAATGAAGCTGGTGGTCGAGCCTTCGGGCGCCCTGGGCCTTGCCGCTCTTTTTTCCGGCGCTGTCAGGCCGTCGGGCCGGGTCGGCGTGATCTTAAGCGGTGGAAACATGGATGCTTCCACCATGGGCCGAATTCTAGGGGAGTCGGATCGATGAACCGGCAGGACCGTTGATGTCGCTTCGAAGGCGCGGTGCGCCCTGCAGTTGCGCCTTTTACCGATGGATGATATGACGCCGTAAAGCAGTTTTCGAGGAAAAAGATTCGCTTGTCCTATCTCCGAGGGGGACCGATGCCTTACCAGGAAATCCTCTTTTCTACCGACGGGTCGATCGGCTATCTGACCCTGAACCAGCCGAAAAAAATCAATGCCCTTTCCAAGAAGATGGTCGCAGAACTGAGCGAAGCCTTGGCTCACATCGGTGAAAACGAGGCATTGAAGGTCGTTGTGCTTCGTGCTGCAGGCAGCCACTTCTGCGCCGGCCACGACCTTTCGGAAATGGTCGGCTGCGATATGAAGGAGTACCGGTCGATTTTCGAGCGGTGCGGCCGGATGATGATGGCCATCCGCCGGATACCCCAGCCGGTGATCGCCCAGGTGCAGGGGGTTGCCACCGCAGCCGGCTGCCAACTGGTTGCGTGGTGCGACTTGGCGGTGGCGGAAACCGGCGCACGGTTTGCCGCCCCGGGTGTGAAGATCGGCCTTTTTTGCACGACACCGATGGTCGCCCTGACCCGGGCCGTCGGAAGAAAGGCCGCCATGGAGATGCTCATGACGGGCCGGTATGTTCCGGCTCAAGAGGCCAAATCCATGGGCTTGATCAACCGGGTCGTCCCCCTTGAAAATCTGGCGTCTGAAACCGAGTCCCTGGCTCGGGAGATTTCCGAGGCAAGCTTCCTGGTTCTGGGAATCGGCAAGCAGGCTTTCTACGACCAGGTCGACATGGAGGATGAAAAAGCGCTGGCTTACGGTGTCCGGACCATTGCCTTGAACAACCTGGCTGAAGACGCCCAGATCGGCATTCGGGCGTTCCTCGACAAAAAGACTCCGGAATGGAAAAATCGTTGAAAGCAGACGGACTGCCAACCGGGGGATCGTTTCGCCTGAATCCATAAAGGAGGGGAAATGAGTTTCAAGGAACTGATCGCCGGTCTGCCGATGTTCGAATTCTTCACCGACGAGGAACTCGAGGCCTTTTCGGGCATTGGGCATTCCCTGGAGGAATTTCATAAAGGGGATGTGATTTTGGGAGTCGGTGAAGGCCAGCCGTCGTTGTTTCTTCTGGTCAAAGGGACCGTGCTGATCACCCGGACCGCCAACAACATCAAGATCCGCCTTTCAAAGCTCGGTCCCGGCGAGCTTTTCGGGGAGATGTCCTTTTTTACCCGGAAGCCGAGAACCAGCGATGTGGTGGCCAACGACGATGTGACCGTGATCCGAATGGACGACGGCTTCTTCGAAAAGGTCGAGCCCCACATCCGAGACAAGATCAAAAACTATTTCATCGAGATCCTGATCAAGCGGCTCGACTTGATGAACGAGCACATCATGAAAATCTCCCGCTTGATGCACTCCTGATAAAATCGCTTCCGCATAAAACCGCTGCAGCGATTTTATAAGAAGTTTCGCATACCGCGAAACTTGGGAAAACAATGGAGGTTTCCAGCGAGTGCATCTCATTTGGCAGAATTCCGTATTCTGCGTTGGTCATTTTTCCATATCCCCCATACGGCAACACAGTATCCTTTGAGGAGTGTTTCATGGCTGAATTCGAGCCCCGGGCTGCCAAACGGCCTTTGGTGGGGGTGGCGGTGATTGTCATTCGTGAGGGAAGGGTTTTGCTCGGAAAGCGGAAAGGCGCCCATGGCAAGGGTACCTGGGCCCTGCCGGGGGGGCACCTGGAGAGGTTCGAAACGATCGAAGAATGCGCCAGAAGAGAAGTATTGGAAGAAACCGGACTGTCGATCGGCACCATTGAACACGCAGCCTTTACCAACGACGTGTTTGAAAGCGAATCGAAACACTATGTCACGGTTTTTGTGACCGCAATGCACGAAGACGGCGAGGCGCAGGTCCGGGAACCCGAAAAGTGCGAGCGATGGCAGTGGTTCTCCTGGCAGGATCTTCCAAGCCCTCGCTTTTTGCCGTTGGAAAACCTGCTGGCACAGGGCTATACGCCCCCCGTCGGAGAAAAGCCCCGGCGCCCGGCTGTTTAACCGCAGAGACGCCGAGAACGCAGAGGATGCGCAGAGAAGTCGTTGAGGCATTTCACCGCGCTCTCCGCGTCTCGGCGGTGAGCATTGAAGGAGGAGGACCATGGGGGATAAGATCGAGGAAATTGTCCGGGGGCGGAAAAAGGCCCACAAAAAACTGCTCGATGTGAAGTCAAAGACCTACCGGGCGTTTCTGGATATGGAGCGTGCGGCCTATGCCGACGGTGTCTTGGAAAAGAAGTACAAGGAACTCATCGCCGTCGGGATATCGGTGGTGATCGACTGCGAATCGTGCATGCAGTGGCACATCGAACAAGCGGCGAAGGCCGACGCTTCCGCCCAAGAGGTGCTCGAAGCCCTGGAGGTCGGTATGGAAATGGGCGGCGGGCCGGCCACGGTGTCGGTGCGATTTGCCCTGGAAGTGATGGACCAGGTGTTTCGGGAAGGGGAGCCCTCCGATGGGTAGACGGTTCCATGGCTGCCGTCGAACGGCATGGTTTTTTGTTGTGGTGCTGCTGACCGGCATCATAATTCCGGCCGGAAATGCCTGGGGCACTTCTGCATGGGACAGTCTGCTCAAAAGCTTGAAGGAGGCGCTGCCGGTTGGCGGCTTGTCGGAAAGCGAGATCACAAAGGGGCTGAAAGAGGCATTGGAGATCGGGACCCGAAATGCGGTGGCAAAGGTGTCGACCCTGGATGGGTACTACAGAAATCCGGATATCCGAATTCCGCTGCCCCAGGAGGTGAAAAAGGCCGAAGAGCTTATGCGGACCGTTGGCCTGGGAGATCAACTCGATGCCTTTGTCCTGAGCATGAACCGGGCTGCGGAAAGAGCTGCGCCGGAGGCGAAGGGCATCTTCATCGACGCCGTTTTCCAGATGGGTATCGAAGATGCCCGTCGGATATTAGAGGGGCGCGACAACGAGGCGACCCTCTACTTCCAGGAGCATACCGAAGACCGTCTGACGACGGCTTTTATGCCGATGGTTCACGACGCCATGGCCGAAGTCGGCGTCACCCGAATCTGGCAGAGCATCGAAACGCGGATGGAAAGTATTCCCTTTTTGGCCGCATCCTTTCAATTCGATTTGGATCGGTACGTCACGGGAAAGGCCCTGGACGGGCTGTTTCTGGTGCTGGCCGAAGAAGAGAAAAAAATTCGCGAAGATCCTGCCGCCCGGGTAACCGAGCTGCTGGAAAAAGTCTTCGGCAAATAAAATCGCGCAGCGATTTTATTTGAGTTCATAGCGCACCGGCACCTTCACCCACATGTCCACCGGGTCGTCGCCCCGGCGGCCGGGGGCAAAACGCCATCGTTTCACCGCCTGTTTCGCCGCCCGATCCAGGGACCCGTGACCGCTCGACTCCTCGACTTTCAGCTCTTTGACGCGGCCGGTTTTGTCCACCAGCACGTCGAGAACCACCGTTCCCTGATACCCGCGGCGCCGTGCGAGGCGGGGATACTCCGGCGGAGGATTCTCGCGGTAGAGAGGGCGTGCTTCGGTCAGCGCAGGGTCGGCGTCCTCGGCGGCGGCGCGCGGGGCATTTGTCTTTTTCGCATCGAACGGCGAGGCCTCTGCGTCTTTGGAAAGCGCGGCGATCCCTTCGGGGATGAACGGCGCGTCGTTGGAAGGTTTCACCGAGTCGAAAAGACTGGAAAATTGCGCAGGAGGCGGAGCCTCGACTACCGGTTCCGTTTTTGCCGTCGGTTCTGGCGATGGCGCTTCGACGGGTGTTTCCTGGACTGCCGGCGCCGGCTTCGGGGCCGGCGGTTTTTCCTTCTTGACCGGCGGTGCCGGCTTTTTTCCGGTATCGAGCTGGGAAGCTGCCTCAGGCGGCGGTTTCACATCCTTTTTTTCGGCGGGTGTCGAGGCGGGGGTCGGCTGTTCCGGAGTCGAAGGCGCCGGGGTCAGCGAAATCCTCACGGTGCGGCGCAGGCCGGCGGTCGGGCTCTCGGGCAGGAGCCGGGCGCACTGGGAGCTGAGCAGCCAGCCGTGGAAGGCCAGGGCAAACGCTGCGGCCAGGAGCATTCGTCTCATGGGACATCCGACTCGGCTTCCGCCTGGAGTGACACCTGGGAAATTCCCGCGTTTTGAATCCGGTCCAGGACTGAAAACAGACGTTGATAAGAGACGCTCCGATCTGCGAAAAGCAGCACGCCGGATTCCGGAGAATGTTCAGCGCGCTCGATCAGCATCCTGTCCAGAGTTTCAAGCGATACGCTTTCTTTGTCGACGAAGATGGATCCGTCGGCCCGGACGGTGATCGACAGATGCACCGTTTTGTCGATCTGGGCGGAGGACGATGTCGGCAGTTGCACCGGCAGGCTCCGGTGCACGGCCATGGAAAGCATCGCATAGATAAAAAAGACCAGCAGCAAAAAAACGATGTCGATCAGCGGGAGCATCTCGATGCGGACCTTGCGGGTGGTGGGCAGGTCAAGCTTCATGGCGCCTCTCCGCGGTCTTGTTTGCCGCCGGCCAGCTTCCCGTAGACGATTTCCAGGCTCGTGGCGTATTTTTCGATGGACAAGGCCGCGCCTTCGACCCGGGAGTTGAAATAGTTGTAGGGAAAGACGGTGAAAATCGCGATCCCCAGGCCGGTGGCGGTGGTAACCAGGGCCTGGGCGATGCCGGCGGTGACGGCTTCCGGGTGCTCGATTCCGGTGGTGCCCAGCACGTCGAAGGATTGGATGATGCCCAGCACCGTTCCGAATATTCCCAGAAGGGGCGCCACGGTGATCATGGTATCTAAAATCGTCATGAACCGCCGCATCCTGCGGATTTCTTCGGCTGCCGCCGATTCCATGGCCTTGATCATCGAAAACTGCCGATGGAGAATGCCGTTGATCAGGATCTTGACGATGTAGTCCCTGGATTGCCTCGTTTTTTCCCGGACCGATGCCCAGTCTCCCACCTGGCTCAGCTCCAGGACCTCATCGACCAGCTTCGGGTTTCGATTCCGGTCGATCCGGTTCCAAAACATCAGCCGTTCCAAAACGACGGTGAGCACGATCACGGAGCAGGCCAGCAGCGGAACCATGATCGGTCCGCCGCTCATCAAAAATTGCATCATCAGTTGTCACCTCACACATCACTCATATGAATCTTGCATCACCGCCCCTTTCGGATGCCGTTGAGCAGCGCGTTGAGCGCTTCTTCGATCACCAGGGGCAGCGATTCCGCCGGCAGCAGCAAGTCCATTTGCAAGTCCGGCCTTTCTGAAATCTCCTGGGCGATTTGCCGGCACTGATCCCGGAAAGCGGACAGATCCGGGACCAGGCCCTTTTCATACTCGTCGCTCAAGGAAAACGAAGACAATAAAAATGCGGCATACCGGGGGGTCAAAAGAACGTCTTCCAGGTCCTGCAGCGCCCGGCCCTCGTCGCCGGTGCATGGGCAGGACGACGCCGCCAGCAGTTCGAAGAGGTCGATGCCCCTTTCCTTTAACCTGCGAAATACGCTTCGGTTGGCGTGCAGGCCGTTTTGCCGGTAGAGCGCCTCGCAGACGGCATCGTAGACCGCCCGGGCAATGAGCTCGCCCATTTTGCTGTGGCCGCCGGTGTTGTCGATGCTCGGGCCGCGCCCTTGGACAACGAGAATGTTGTCGGTGCCGGTCCCGGTGGCCCGGTGCCTTGCCCCGCTGCTGGTGCTTCGCACATCCAGGTCGAGCAGGGCTGCGGTTTTCGCCTCGGTGGCGGTGATCACGGCGCGGTTCATGGCCCGGTCTGTCAATTGGGCTCCGGGCAGCAAAACGATGTTGATGGTGCCCGGCTCGTAGAAGCCCCCCGTGTCTTTTCCCATCCGCATGGCGTTTGCACGGGCGCCGGCGGTAACCAGCGCCGTCACCGAAAGGGCCTTGAAAGAGGCCGTGGCTGCGGCCAGGTGATCCATGTCCGCTCCGGTAAAGAGCAGGGCCGTCGATCCGGCCGGCCGGTCAACCACCGAAAGCACCCGGTTTCGGACCGGCTCGACGCCGCCGTCGTAGGCGATTTTCCACAACGGCGGCGACGCATAGTGGTTGCCGACCGTTTGAATGTATTCCCTCCGGCCCTCCAAAGTGGACAGCGCGGCCATCGGCTCGGAAAAGTCGACCAGAAGGGTTTTGTTGACGAAATCCCAGATCCGGGATTCGGCCACTTTTGCCGTTTTGACATATTCAATCTCCAGCGGCAGCAGGCGATTTTTCACGACCTTTTCCTCGAGGACGAGATTGTCGCTTTGCGCGTAAATATCTTCATACAACCGGGCCGACAGCCAGGAGACGAAGTCAGCACTGTGAATTCCGGCCCGGCAGGTCAGATCGCAGGGAAAGTCGTACAGGATACCTTTTTGAACCGCTTCGACGTCTTTCCAGCCGGGCATGGAAAACAACGGATCGCCATGGCGAACTCCCCCGCCGCAGCCGTAGAGCACCTGCGGGTCGAATCGTACCCATTCTTCTTTGGTCATGGCCACGGCCGGGCCGTTTTTCCCCAGCACCGGCGGGATTCCCCCGGCAGCGCGGATCATCTCGTTTTGAAACGAGTCGTCGCCGGGGACCATCACCGGGTCGGTGCTCATAATCCGAAGCACCCGCAGCCGCGCCGTTTCGGCGATGCGTTCGGTCTTTTTGCGGACCAGCAGGAGATCGGCCCGGATGGTTTTGATGATTTTTTCAGCCTCTATCTGACGATGGACGATGCCGCCGATCCGTTCGATGGCGCCAAGCCCCTCTTCGATGCTGCCGATGTCGATCCGCACCATCCGAACGGAGGTGCCGTCAAATGCAGCGTCGGCCTCCTGATGAATCGGGGCGTAAAAAATTGCATCCGGATCGAGCGCCTTGATTCTGTCCATCGAGGGATGGAAAAATCCGCCCACGATCTGTTTTCCGGCGGCCCCAGGCAGGTCCGCGCTGGCGTAGGTCAGGCCTTGAACCGAATCGCCGGCGCCCAGGGCGAAAAGGATTTCGGTGGCCGCCGGCAGCAAAGATACGATCCGATCCGGACAAGGGGCCGCCGCGGCGATTTTCTCCTGTGCCGCGGGACTGTCGGACCGGGAAAAAGATCCGGCAAGGGCCGCGGCAGAGGCCATGGCCAAAAAAACAGAGGCAACAACAACCGTTTTTGTGAAAACGCCGGCATGCTTCATGGAAAACGATTTCCCCGGACTGGTTCTGTTAGAATGAAACCCTGATGCCTCCGTAATAGACGGCTTCGGGCATCGGGTAATAGGTGACGTCGGGTATCCAGAAACGATAGTAGCCGACGTTGGAATACTCTTCTGCGAAAATATTGCTGCCGTTGACGAATATTTCAATGTTTTTATACAGGAAAGAAACATAGGCATCCACGGTGCTGTATGAGTCCATGGGATCGGACACGTTGCCGTTGTCGTCTCCGAAGTACCTTTCGCCGACGTAGTTGTAGGTCAGCCGGAACCGGAGGTTGTCTACGGGGGTGATTTCCATGCCGGCCTTTCCCTTCCAGTCCGGAACCAGGGGGATGCTTTTTCCGTCGTTGACGCCCTCGGTGAATTCCGCCTCGGTGTAGCCGACATTTCCGAAAATGGTCAGCCGGTCCATGGGCCGGTAGGCGACGTCGAGCTGGCCGCCGCTGTGCCTTGTCTGGTCAAGATTTTCGTTTTGGTTGGTGGCATTGCTCCATGCGATTTCATCTTCCACGTTCATCATAAAGCCCCTGATATTGGCGGTCAGAAAATCGGTCAAGGCCAGCCGCACACCGGCTTCATACCCCAGGGCGGTTTCCTGCTTCAACTGGTCGTTGATGGCGCCGGTAAACAGGTTCGTATATTCGTCCACCACCGGGTACCGAAACGATCGATAGACCCTCCCATAAATTTTCGAATTCGGCATGAAGGCATAGGAAAGCCCCACATTCCATGCGGTTTCAGAGTCGTCGATTTCTTTTTTGGTGAACGCGCCGCCGATGTCGGAGGTCAGCTCGATGTCGGGCTGCTCGAGTCGGACGCCGGCGTTGAGAATGAGATCATCGAAAAGTTCGAGCTCGTCCTGGATATAGGCGCTCAGGGTCTGTTTTCTGTGATCGTAGCGGTTGGCCGTGCCTCCCTTGAAAAAATCCCTGAAGGCATCATAAGCGGTATCGTAGTAATCGACACCGAGGGTAAGCCGGTTCTCTCGACCGGCCAGCTCGCTGTCAAGCACATGCTTTGCATTGGCATTGACGGTTTCTACATCGAACATCACATAGCTGAACCAGGAGGCAAGGTCGCTGCTGCTGTTTTGATTCTGGAAGCCGACGTTCAGATTGAGCGCGCCGAATTCTGCAAAGTCGGTGTCCAATGAAAAATTGCCGGAATTGGTTTCATCCGCCCCCTCGTCGTTGAAGTTGGCCGCCTGCTTGCGGTCCTGGGCCAGCTGGGCATCGGTGAGGGCGCCCGGAAATTCATAGCCGGCGTCGTTGACGCTTGCATCGCCGGAAAGCACCACCGAATCGCTCAGATCGGCGCGAAACTTGCCGTACAGATTCTTTCTCTGCACTGCGCTTCTTTCCCGGTATCCTTCCGACCGGTATCTGTTGGCGCTGACGTAGATTCCGGCAGAGTCGCCGGCCGCGTTGAAGCCCGCGCGAACCTTGTGGGTTTCCAGGGTCCCCAAGGCAGCTTCCACATCGCCGCCGACCCCTTCTCCGACATCCTTGGTGATGATGTTGATCACCCCGCCGACGGCGTTGTCGCCGTACAAAACGCTCCCGGAACCGTAAAGCACCTCGATCCGGTCGACGGTTTCAATGGGAAGCGTGCTCCAGCGGACGCCTCCCAGGTCGATGGGGTTGATTCGACGGCCGTCCACGACCACGGCCACGTGCCGATCCGAGGTGGCGCCGAATCCTCCGATGTCCACGGTCTGGTTGACGCCGTTGCCGTTCAGGTCCGAGACGAACACGCCCGGAAGCATGCGAAGGGCGTCTGGCACCGATTGCGCCCCGCTTTTTTCGATGTCTTCGGCGGTAATCACGCCCGTACGGGCCGGAATCTTTTCGACTTCCCGTGCGGTCCGGGTCGCCGTGACGACGACTTCGCCCATGACCGGCGCTTCTTTTGCCGCCGATGTTTCTTCTCCCCGGGCCATGGGTGTCTGCACCAGAAAAATCATGAAAGCGGCCGCCAACAACTCCTTTGTCTTCACTGTCTCTCCTCCCTGTCTGCGTGTTTGTGTGAGCGACTGCGGCCCGCCGAAAACAAAAAACCCGGATCGAAACAATTTCGATCCGGGATCTCCCGTTTTCATCCTCAGATGTGCTGGGCACGCCTTCCGTCCGCGAAATTCGATGCCCCGTGTCCAGGCAGGTCTTCTGACTCTCGGATCATCCTAGTTGCCGCGCCTTCCCGTTCCGTAAAGAACAGTGGCAGCCTGCGGCGTTCGTCCCCGATTACAGCGGCGGGCCCGTCCCCGATTTCCACGGGGTTCCCTTTTTCAGCTCATTGGAGCGCCTGAACACTATGTAGAATCTCTGTAGGAAAAGCGCTGTCGATTGTCAAGAAAAACCCGGGCAGTCGAACCGTCATGCCGGTGGTGGCGGCGCGAAACGGCAAGGGAGCGGGAATACGACAAACTGGCGGATGACTTTTCACGGCACCTCAACCTGCCGCGAATGTTTTCTGCTCTGGGAATATAGGGAGAGTCAGGCCTCCCAAGGATTGAATAGAAGGGCGCCGCTTTGTTCCATATCGGCAATATTTCGGGTCACGATCGTCATTTGGTGGCAAAAGGGCATTGTCTGAATCCATGTGCCGGCTCGACATCAATCAAACAAATATTTATTATGCTATGGCAAAGATGGCATTGCACACGAATTTGGGCAACCCTAGGATAAGTTTCTAACCATCGACGATGTGGGCGGGCTTCATGGCCGAGGAGATGAAATGACACGCGTACTGATCAATTTCGACCTGCCGGATCCTGATCTCGACCGTCTTCAGAAGCATTACCCGCAACTCGAATGGGTGCGCTGCACGGACCGCGGCAAACTATTCGACCTGCTGAAGGAGACGGAAATACTCCTCATATTCTTACATGGCGACCGCGAAATGCTGGACGCGGCCCCAAGGCTCAAGTGGATCCAGGCCATTACCGCCGGAGTGGACGACCTGCCCCTGGCGGAAATCGCCCGCCGGGGCATCCGCCTCACCAATGGGCGCGGCATCCATGTGGTCCATATGGCCGAATACGCCGTGGCCGCCATGATCAACCTGGCGCGCGGGTTTCATGTCATGTTCCGGAACCAGATGCGGAAAAACTGGGATCGTTCGGTACCCCAGGAGCAGATCTGCGGCGCCACGGTGGGCATCCTCGGTCTGGGCGCCATCGGACGGGAAATCGCGCGCAAAGCCGCCTTCATGGGGATGCGCGTACTGGGGGTCCGGCGCACCCCCGTTCCGGTGGCGGATGTGGAGACGGTTTATGGACCCGAAGAGATGGCCTCCGTATTCCAGCAGAGCGATTACGTCATCAACCTGCTGCCTTGCACGCCGGCCACGGAGAAGATGATCGACCGGCGCTTTTTCGAGGCCATGAAACCCACGGCCAGCTTCATCAACATGGGGCGCGGCAAAACCGTGAACGAAGCGGACCTGATCGATGCCCTGCGCCATAAGAAGATCAAGGCCCTGGTCAGCGATGTCTACGCCACCGAGCCGCTGCCCGCAGACAGCCCCCTGTGGGACATGGAAAATGTCATCCTGACGCCGCACATCTGCGGAGTCTCGCCGCACTACATGGCGCGGGCCATGAAAATCATCGAGCACAATCTGGACGTCTACCTCTCCGGCCGGGGCGAGATGATCAACACGGTCGACATCGCAGCCGGCTACTAGCCCGAATATTTCATGAATGCGCTTATTTAGAAACCTCCAGCCTGTAGCCGCAGGAGGCCGATGGGTCTCAGCTCTCCAGCCGGCCAAAACTCGCCATCAAGGCCGCGTAAA
>CBFCZJ010000020.1:0-21615 GCA_965602445.1 uncultured Desulfobacterales bacterium
TTTCAAACGTATAGCAGCTTCTCATCTCCTGCTCGGATTTATTCTGCAGGAATTCGGCGATCGCCCGGTCGTAGGCTGCCGTGTGGGCGAAGGCCTTTCGGGCCAGATCAAAGCGCAGGGCCGCGGTCAAGCTCCCCCCGGTCTTTTCCAGTTCCCCATAAATCCGCTCGTAGTCTGCGGGATCCACCACCGGGGCGACCCGGAGATAATTCTTCGCTGCAGCCCGGATCATGCACGGGCCGCCGATGTCGATGTTGCCCCGGGCCTCTTCTACGGTCACTTCCGGCCGGGCCACCGTCTGCTGGAAAGGATACAGGTTGACCACCACCATGTCGATGGACACCGCTGCGGTTCGCCGAAGATCCTGCTGGTGCGCTTCGTTGTATGTTTCGGTCAAAAGTCCCAGGTAGATCTTGAAGTCGAGGGTCTTGACCAGGCCCCCCTGGGTTTCGGGCTGGCCGGTGTAGTCCGACACCTGAACCAGGCGGCCCTGGGCACGCTCGCCCAGGATCTCGCTGATCCGGGAAAAAGTGCCCCCGGTGGAAAAAATCTTCAGCTCCGGGTTGATCCCGACAAGGCCGGGAATGAATCTCTCCAGCCCGCTTTTGTCTGAAACGCTGACCAGCACATGCCGGACAGCCACCCGATCGTCGATCCGCTCGACCACGTTGATGCTCATTTCGGCTACCTCTTTCCTTGGTATTCTTCGATAAATCGGTTGAAAAACGCCTCCATGAAGGCGTGGCGGTCTTTTGCCAGCCGCCGCCCTTCGGCGGTCAGCATCCGCCCCCGGATCTTGGTCAGCTTCAGCTTGTATTCCCGGTATCCGGTGTCTTCCCGGGTGTAGGGACGGGTGGCGGCCGGATCCACATCCGGGTTGTGCAGTCGCGCGCCGACCTCGCCGGCAAACAAAAACGCCCGGGCCACCCCGACCGCGCCGATGGCATCGAGTTTGTCCGCGTCGAACAGCACCCTGGCTTCCACGGTTTCGGGCCGCTCCTTTCCCCGAAAGCGGTGGGCCCGGATACAGTGCAGGATATTGTCCTGCCGGCGCCGGCTCATGGAAAGGGCCCGCACGAGATCTTCTGCCAACTCGGCGCCGCGGCGGGCGTGGCAGATTCGCCCCGCCATTCCGTCCTGCTCGGCTCTGCCGACGTCGTGGAGCAGGGCTGCGGCCAGGAGCACCTCCATGTCGGCCCCTTCCACCGGCCCGATCCGCCGGCACAGGGATTCGACCCGCTGGGTGTGCTCCCAATCGTGGCTGCCGCGGGCGCCCTGGAAAAAGCCGCGGGCCGCCTCCCGGACCAATTCGACCGGCGCGGCTTTCCCACCGGCTTCCGTTTTGATTTCTTCCTCGAACATGCGGTTCAGGGTTCAGGGTTCAGGGTTCGGGGTTCGGGGTTCTGAGTTCTGAGTTCAAGATGTAAAGGTCCGGGCCCGGAGGACCCGGCTTTGGGTTAAGCCCGGAGGGCATGAATCCCTTTGGTTCCATTAAATCCGAATGATCAAAATTCGAATGATCAAAACAACTGCAGTTTTTCAGAGATTCCATTGGCCCTTGTTTGGGTCATTCGGACATTCGAATTTCGGATTTGTTTCGTATTTCGGATTTCGTGCTTCGAATTTTTTTCACTTCGGGCTGAAAGGCAAAGCCAATTGCCTCTGACCTAGTCCCGAGGACCAGGATTTTTAGACTGCATTCAATCGCTCTGCTTTCCTGTCATCTGCTCGATCTTCACGCAAAAAACGGTCACCCGGCGGAGTTCTTCGTCCGGGAGCTCGAACCGCTCCTCGGCATAGTGGGCCAGGATGACGGCGAGCGCCTCTTTTTTCTGTGCCGGGTCTTCGATGAACCGGACCGTCCCAAAGCCGACGACGCTCTTGAACTTCATTCCCCACCGGCAGGGCCGGTCGGATTTCTTCAGGTTGAGGTCGCAGTCGAACTCGAAACAGACCCTCGGGTTTTCCCGGAGCAGCTCGATCTTTTTCCCTTCACCGGCTGAATGAAAATAGAGGCAGCGGTTGCGGTATCCAAAGGAGATGGGAACCACGTACGGACGCAAACCATCGGTCATGGCCAGCCGGCAGACCAAAGAGCGCCGGATGATCGACTCGATCACCGCCGGATCGTCAATTTGTTTGTCTTTTCTGCGCATGACCTGCTTTCCGAAATTGGAGGGTCTGCACGATGCGGCCGCGGCCGCATCGTACCCGCCGGCCGCATCGGGGCCGTCCCGCGTTTATCTTCCGATGTCCCTTTACGCGGTCTATTTTGCAGACAGCCCGGGAATCGGGTCCAGAACGCCGGCAAGTTCTTCGGCGACGAAATTGGGCAGCATAAAAGCGCCGTAATGCACGCCGGGATTGTAATACCGGGTCTTGATCCCGGCTTCGTCCACCCGGCCGGGATCGAAGTCCTTGACCGGACAGTACTTCTTGGATGCGAACCCGAAACACCAGAGGCCGCCGGGATAGGTCAGATTGGAATACAGGTACAGGTGGAGCCTGGGGAAAAAACCGCGCTGATCGCCGAGCATCGGTTTCTGGATCTTCCGGTCGTAGTGGGCCGATTCTGCCTGGGTAACCAGAATCCCTTCGTCCTGCAGGATCCGGGCGACGTTTCGATAAAAATCCTGGTTGAAAAGCGGCTCTGCCGGCCCCACCGGATCAGTGGAGTCGACGATGACCAGATCGAACCGTCGGTCGGTTTCCGCCACATACCGGACCCCGTCCTCGATGAGAAGCTCGAGCCGGGGGTCGTCCAGCGCACGGCTCACCGAGGGAAGATGCCGCCGGCAGGCATCGACCACCATGGCGTCGATTTCCACCATCACCACCTGCTCGATGCCTTGGTGGCGCAGCACCTCCCGCGCCGTTCCGCCGTCCCCCCCACCGATGATCAGCACACGCCGCGGCGACGGATGAACAAAGAGCGGCACATGGGCGATCATCTCGTGATACACGAACTCGTCGCGCTCGCAGAGCATGACCACTCCGTCGTTGAGCAGCATGTTGCCGTGGCCCCGGGTTTCGACGACGTCGACCTGCTGGTATGCGCTCCGCCGGGAGAAAAGGCTTTGGGCCACTTTGAAAGAAAGCCTGACGGTCCCCTGATGCTCTTCGGTGATCCAGAGCTCGGGCGCGGTGGATTTGCTCATGTCGCGTGATCCTGTGGTCCGTCTTTGATGGAGTTGAAAAAAGTGACGGCATAGCCGCAGTCGAATTCATGGTAGCTTTTTTCCAGGATGCGGTAGCCGGGTATCCTGCCTGAAACAATTCGGTGCAGGGTGTTCAGGCGGGGTTCCATGCTGCTGGTCAACACCAGGGAAAACCGCCCGGGTCTGAAGGCGTCGATCACCTGGGCCACGGTGGGACTGTAATCGGGCTCGATGACGTTGGTTTCAAAACTGGTGTAGGAGCCTTCCTTCTGGGGCGTCACATGCACGGTGTAGTAGCTCTCATCGCAGATGCCGTTCAGGGAAAACCCGCCGGGGGAAAACAGGTGGCTGTCGATCCGCATCCCGCTGTACAGGCTGCCGATGGCGCTGTTTTTTTCGACCTGGGCGGCGTTGGCGTTTCCCGCGAAGAAATGCCGGGCCATGACCGGGGACAGATCGCTCATCAGGATCTGCAAGGTGGCATCCATCGTCGTCTCGATCCGCTTGTGGGAGGAAAAAAACAGATGCACGTGGTCGTCGTTGGCCGGACCGAGCCGATAGCTTTTTCCGGGAAAATACCGGGTCAGCATCTTGACATCGGCTTCGAAATCGGCCGGCTGGTCGGAGGGAAACATCAGCTTTCTCCGCTCGTAAAACAGCATGGCGACGTTGTCCCGGCCGACGATCTTGACGATCTCCGGCACCGCCCGCAGCAGCACTGTTTTGCCGCAGGTGATCATCAGGATCCGGTCCGGCCACACGAAAAGGCTCGATTCGGAAAGCAGGTAGGCTTCCAGGCCCGCAGAGGAAATCGAGCTGATCACTTCGGCCCCGCTGGCGGCCACGACGCGATGCCACCGGCCGTCCGAATTGTCGCACAGGTTCGGCTGCGGATCGGTCAAAATGATTTCGAGCTTTTTTTCCGGACCTTCGAAAGTAGACGCGCAGGCTGCCAACAGCGACTCCCCCAACCATCGAGCGTTCATGACTTCGGTCTGTCCGGGGCCGGAGCGGGGAGGGGCGGCCGGAAGCCCGGACGCCGGTAAAGCAATTTCTTACAGAATTTCCGCCTCCGGTGGGGATGCTGCCGCAGCAGACCGAAAAACCGGTATTTTATCCCATACATGGCCCGGAACTTCAAGGCGAGATTTGCGCCGGAAGGGACAGATGTCCGATGTCCGGAAAAAGCCGGAGGCTGCCTCTGCGCACCTCGAGGGGACATTCTTTACTTTATATACAAAAGAAAAATCACCGGCACCATGACCGCCCCCCCGGTGCTCCCTTGAAGGCCACTTTCCTCCCTCGGCTGAGGTTCTTTCCGTTTTGCAGAAAAGTTGCGCCCTCATGCCAAATCATAACATTTTGATATATTACAGTTTATTTTTAATCGAGAAAATGCGGCGCTGCGGCTTTCCCTGGATCGACCCGCCGGACACCTACATGTTGCGAGAAGAACCACATTGCTCCACCTTATCTTCCGTCTAGGGTTTTCGTTTTAAGTTAAAAAAATTATTATAAAAAATATTATATCGATTTCATTTTTTCCTTGACACAACAGCCTTATTACGATTTTATCCTCGGCAGGTGGATTAAAGTGGAGTAAACCAACAGAGAGGCGCTCCGGCAAAAGGAGCACGTGTCGCCATGTTCAGGGGAAGCTCGTTTCACACCATCGACGACAAGGGCCGCTTTATCATCCCCGCCCGGTTCCGGGACATCATCCGGGTCGGCGGCGGCGACGGGGTGATGCTCACCCGCATGGACGGCAGTATCTTTGCCTACACCTACGACGAATGGGGCAGGATCGAAGCACGCATCCTGTCCATGGCCGAAAAAAGCGACGCGATCCGGCGGTTCCGAAGGGTCTTTGTCGGCGGGGCGTTTGACTGCGCCTGTGACAAGCAGGGGCGAGTGCTCATCCCGCCGTCGCTTCGCCAATATGCGAACTTGGATCGGGAGATCGTGCTGGTCGGCGTCCTGGACCATTTCGAAATCTGGTCCCGTGAAAGCTGGGAATCGGAAAATCTGCATATGGCCGAGGACATGCAAAAAGAGGAGGTTCGAAACCAAATCGCCAAGCTCGGGCTCTAATCCGGGCCGGCCGCGGCTTGCCCCATGGCTTATCGACATATTTCCGTCATGCGCGAGGAGGTGCTCGCGCACCTGAACTGCTCCCCGGGGAAAGTCGTGGTGGACGGAACCCTGGGAGGCTGCGGCCATGCCGGCGCCATCCTCGATCGGATCGTGCCGGGCGGACTGCTGATCGGCATCGACCAGGACCCCGAGGCAATCCGCCATGCGGAGGCGATGTTCAAAGACCGCCGAGACAACGTCCGGTTGTTCCACGACAATTTCGCCAACCTCCCGGCCATTTTGTCAAAGCTGGCGATCTCCGGCGTCGACGGCATTCTTCTGGATTTGGGCCTGTCGTTGTACCAACTGGAAGAAAGCGGCCGCGGATTCAGCTTCCGCCGTGAGGAGCCGTTGGATATGCGGATGGACACCGAATCCAAAACGATGGCAGCAGATTTGATTCAGCAGGCCGACGAAAAGGAGCTGGCCCGAATCTTCAGGGAGTATGGAGAAGAGCGCTGGGCGAAGAAAATCGCCCGGGCCGTCGTTCGAAGGCGAAAAATACGGCCCATCGCCACCGCGAAAGATCTTTCGCAGATCGTGGCCGGCGCAATCCCAAAAGCAAGGGCCGGCGGCCGGATTCATCCCGCCACCCGGGTTTTCATGGCCCTGCGCATCGCCGTCAACCAGGAGTTGGAACGGCTGGATGCTTTCATGGACACCGCACCGCAGCTGCTCAACACCGGCGGGCGCCTCTGCATTCTTTCCTTCCACTCTCTTGAAGATCGGATCGTCAAACACCGGCTGAAGGAGCATGCCGCGGGATGTATCTGCCCTCCGGGCCTGCCGGTATGCACCTGCAACCATCAGCCGACGCTGCGGATTCTGACCCGGAAGGCCGAAACCCCTTCGCCGGGGGAGGTTCGCGCCAATCCGATGGCGCGAAGCACCCGGCTGCGGGCAGCACAGAGGCTATGATGGCCAGAAAAAACCGAAAGAGCCTAAAACCGCCCCGGCAGGCCGGAATCTGGATGGTTCTTCTGGCCATATTTCTGGCCGAGCTCCTTTTTTACACCTGGTGCCGGGTGCAGTGCGTGCGGACAGGATACGAAATCGCCGAAGCCGCCGATCGGCATCGGCGGCTGACGGCACGGCAAAGCGAGCTCAGGATCGAACTGGCTCATCTGAAAAATCCGAAACGAATCGCGGAAATCGCCCGCCGCCGGCTGGGATTGACCATGCCCAACGCAGGGCAGACCATCGTGATGCCATGAAACCCGACTCCGTCCAAAAGCGGCTCCGACTTCGAACGATCCTGATCGGGATCCTGTTCAGCGCCATTCTGGCGGGAATCGGCGCCAAGGCCGCATACCTGCAGATATTCCAGCACTCCTGGCTTTCGGAAAAGGCCGTCGGCCAGGTCACGGCATCTCTGGATCAACAGGCAAAGCGCGGGGCGATCTTCGACGCAGGCCTCCAGGAGATGGCGGTCAGCGTCGACGTCCATTCCGTGGCCGCCCACCCGGGTCGGATTGCGGATCCGGCCGGTGCGGCCCGGGCGCTGGCTTCGGTGCTTTCCACCAGCGCAGGTCAGCTCGATCGAAAACTGCGCCTGGACCGCCCCTTTGTCTGGATCAAGCGGCAGGCCGACCCCAAGGAGGCCCAGGCCGTGGAGGCGCTGGCCATCAGCGGCATCGATTTCGTTCCAGAACACAAGCGGTTCTACCCGAACACCGTCCTGGCCGCCCAGGTCATCGGCTTTGCCGGGGTGGACGGCACCGGCCTGGAAGGGCTCGAGTACTATTACAACAACGAGCTGGCCGGCAGGAGCAGCCAGACCACGATCCTGCGCGACGCGCTGGGAAGGGGGTTCGAGAAGGCCGAAGGTTCTTCGGCAACCCGCAGCGGAAACAATCTGGTGCTCACCCTCCAGCGCGGCGTTCAGTTTCTCGCCGAAGACGCCCTGGCCGCCACCGTGGCGGAATTCACGGCCGAATCGGGCATCGCCGTCGTTCTGTCAGCGAAAACCGGTGCGGTGCTGGCCCTGGCCCATTACCCGTTCTTCAATCCCAACGCCTTTGACGAATTCGACCGGGCCGCATGGCGGAACCGGTCGATCACCGACCCCTACGAGCCCGGCTCCACCCTGAAAATCTTCACGGCGGCCGCGGCCCTGGAGACGGGCGCAATGACCCCCGATTCGGTCGTCTACTGCGAAAACGGGCAATACCGGGTCGGGGGCAACGTCATCCACGACATCAAGCCCCACGAATGGCTGTCGCTGGCCGATGTGCTTCGGGTGTCGAGCAACATCGGCGCGGCCAAGATCGGGGACCTGGTCGGCGCCC
The DNA here is from genome assembly GCA_965602445.1 of uncultured Desulfobacterales bacterium. GTDB lineage: Bacteria > Desulfobacterota > Desulfobacteria > Desulfobacterales > CAFBRK01 > JAIPEL01. The sequence continues at coordinate 7,580 of CBFCZJ010000020.1, forward strand.
AGGAGTTGCACCGGACGCTTCAGCGGTTCGGATTCGGCCTGCGCACCGGCATCGACTGCCCGGGGGAAAGCCCCGGATCCCTGCTGCCCTGGCAGAAATGGTCCAAAATCGACCAGTACGCCGTCTCCTTTGGCCAGGGCGTTTCGGTGACCGCGCTGCAGCTTGCCGCCGCCACCGCCGCCATCGCCAACGGCGGAATCCTGATGCGTCCGCACATCGTCCAGGCGGTAACCGACAAAAACGGCCGCCTTATCCACCGGACCGAACCGAAGCCGATCGGGCGGGCCGTCTCGGAACACACCGCAGCCCAGCTTCGCCGTATGATGAGCCAGGTGGTGGCAGAAGACGGCTCGGGCGCGCTGGCCGTCATGGAGGGCTACTCCGCCGGCGGAAAGACCGGCACCGCCCAGAAGGTCGACAGCGGGGGAGGCTATGCCAAAGACCGCTACGTGGCCTCCTTCGTCGGATTCGCCCCCTTGGAAGATCCCGAAATCGTGGTGCTCGTCACCATCGATGAGCCGCAAAAATCCCACTACGGCGGTGTGGTGGCCGCACCGGCGTTCAAAAAAATCGCCGAAGGCACCCTGCACTACCTCAACATTCCGCCCGGCGGGGGAAAGGGCCGGCTTCGGGTATCGGCGGGCCACGAGGTGACAGGGTGAGGCTCGACCGGCTGCTGCGATCGGTCGCCGTCAGCCGGATTGTGCTGCCGACCGGCGTTCAGGCCGGGGCGGCAGAACCGCAGGAATCAGCCCGGGACCTGGATGTCCGCTCGGTCCACTGCCGGTCCCAGAACGTCTCCGCCGGAGGCCTGTTCGTGGCCGTGAAGGGGTTCTCGGCCGACGGACACGACTTCATCGACGACGCCGTCGCCCGGGGGGCGGTCGCTGTGGTGACCGAACGGCCGGCAGCGGCAAAGGTCCCCCTGGTGGTGGTCGATGACAGCCGCCGGGCCCTGGCGCGGATCTCGGCCGAATTTTTCGGCCGCCCTGCCCGGCGGCTCGTGATGGCCGGCGTCACCGGAACCAACGGAAAGACCACCACGGTCTGGCTGCTGGAAGGCATCTTCAAGAAAGCGGGGCTGAACACCGGAGCCATCGGCACCATCGGCTACCGGTACGGCGGCAGGATCTTTGACAACCCGGTAACCACGCCGGAATCCATCGATCTGCAGCGGGTCCTGGCGGCGATGGCCGACAGCGGCGTCACCCACGTGGCCATGGAGGTGTCCTCCCACGGGCTGGCGCTTCACCGCATCGAGGGATGCCCCCTGGATGTGGGGATTTTCACCAACCTGTCCCAGGATCATCTCGATTTTCACGGGAGCATGGATGCCTACTGGGAGTGTAAAAAAACCTTGTTTTCCCGGCATCTGGGCCCGGAAAACCCGAAGCCGGAACGCACCGCGGTGATCAACATAGACGACCCCCGGGGCGCCGCGCTGGCCGCCGAGATCCCGGGGCGGGTCATCACCACGGGGACTTCCGGCAGCTGCCAGGTCAGGGCGGAAAGCGCAACCCTCCGGCGGCGGGGGATCCGGGCGGAGCTGGTCACTGCAGCCGGCCGGACTCCCATCGAGTCGGCCCTGGTGGGAAGCCACAACCTGGCCAACATCCTGTCGGCCGCGGGGGCCGCAGCCGCCCTGAAGATTCCCCTTTCGGCCATTGCCGAGGGAATCGCTTCTGTGGCGAGAATACCGGGGCGGCTGGAAGCCGTGCAGGGAACGAAGCGGCGCTTTGTCTTCGTCGACTATGCCCACACCCCCGATGCGCTGGCAAACGTGCTCACGGCGCTAAGAGAAATCAGCCGGGGCCGGTTGATCTGCCTGTTCGGGTGCGGCGGGGACCGCGACCGGGGCAAACGGCCCCAGATGGGCGCCATCGCAGCGCAGATGTCGGACCTGGCCATCGTCACCTCCGACAATCCGCGCAATGAGGACCCGATGGACATCATCGAGGAGATCTGTGCGGGGATCGAACCGCTCGGCAAAAAACGGCATGAACCGGCGGATCTGGCATCGGGTTTTACCGAAGCAGGCTACACGGTGGCGCCGGACCGCCGCATCGCCATCGAACTGGCCGAAGCCTGCAGCGCAGAGCACGACACCGTATTGATTGCCGGAAAGGGCCATGAAACCTATCAGATCATCGGAAACCAACGGCTGGACTTCGACGACCGAAAAGAAGCGATGCGGGTGTTTTCATAAGGGAGAGAAAAGTGCGTTGGCTCATATTGAAACTTACCGCAGAGGCGCAGAGCGCAAGAAGAATTTGTTTCGCTTCTTTTTTTCTCTGCGCTCTCAGCGTCTCTGCGGTGAATCCATGATGCAGAGCCCACCGCAGAGTCCGTGCAGGAGGCGGATCATCATCACGACAGCGGCTTTTGTCCGATCCCCATCTTCCGGTCGGACAAAGGGATCCGGTTCGATGCACTGCACGGCTCTGCGGTGACTCCAATTTCCGGCCGAAATCGCCGCCGGGGCAGGGAGGGAACAAAAGGACGATTCATGGTCGGCGTTGATCACCACCGCCCGGCGTGGACCGGGCAAGACGTTCTGAAAGGCGCGGACGCCGTGGCTGTCTGCGGTGATCCGGCAACGGGTTTTTCGGGCGTTTCCATCGATTCGCGGACCGTCGGGCCCGATGAGCTGTTCGTTGCCATTCGCGGAGAAGTACACGACGGCCATCTCTATGTGCCCGAGGCGATAAGGCACGGCTGCCGGGCCGTCCTGATCGAACGGGATCGGATCGATGGGCTGTCCGCCGGCCGCTGGGCCGAACAAGGGGTGTTTTGCACCGCCGTCGCCGACACCCGACGCGCCTTGGGAGACCTTGCGGCTTATCACCGGAGCCGGCTCCCGGCCCGGGTGGTGGCCATCACCGGGTCCAACGGGAAAACCTCCACCCGGCAGATGACCGTGGCCGTGGCCTCGGCGCTGGGGCCGACCCTGGCGCCGGCCAGCAACTTCAACAACGACATCGGTGTGCCGCTGACCCTGTTCCGGCTCACCGAAGACCACCGGGTGGCCGTACTGGAGCTGGGAATGAACCATTTTGGAGAAATCGCCCGTTTGACCGACATCTGCCGGCCGGATATCGGGGTGATCACCAACGTGGGCCCGGCCCACCTGGAAGGGGTCGGCTCCCTTCGGGGCGTCCAGGCGGCCAAGGGCGAACTCCTTGACAGAATGCCGGCGAACCGGCGTGCCGTCCTCAATGCCGACGACCCCCGCGTTCTGGCCCTGGCGCAAAAGACGACGCTTGCCGTGCTTCTTTTCGGGACCGGGCCCGAAGCCGGGGTCAGGGCCGAAAAGATCCGCGCCGAAGCCGGCAGGCTGCACTTCTTTCTGGCGCTCCCGTCCGGCGGCGTTCCGGTGGTCCTCGACACCCCGGCGCGATTCATGATCCACAACGCCCTGGCGGCGGCGGCAGTAGGCCATCTGTTGGGGCTTTCTTCGGAAGACATTCGCGCCGGCCTGGAGTCGTTTTCGCCGGTGAAGGGCCGGCTGCAGATCATCGAAACCAGGCAGGGCGTCACGATCATCGACGACACGTACAACGCCAATCCCGGCTCCATGGCCGGTGTCCTCCAAGCCCTGACTGAAGCCCCGGCAAGCCGGCGCATTCTGGTAGTTGGGGACATGAAAGAGCTGGGGGCCGAGTCCGAAGCATTGCACCGGCGCCTTGGCGCCGACGCCATGGAAACCGGGCTGGACCGCCTTTTTGCCGCCGGCGATTTTGCCGGTGCGGTGGCCGACGGCGCCGCCGCCGCCGGCATGGCCCCGGAGGCCGTCTTTGCCGGCAGCAAGTCCGATATCCTTAAGGTGCTTGCAGACCTCGTCCGCCCCGGCGACTGGATCGCGGTCAAAGGCTCCCGGGCCATGAAGATGGAAGAAGTTGTGGAAGGGCTGCTTTCGCTGCTCGGGGAGAAGGACCAACAGCAGGAGCAAGAAGACAGTAGTCAGGAGACAGCGGTTAGAAATCTGAACCCATGAACCATTGAACCTTGAACCCGGAACCTCTGAACCCATAAAGGCCTATGTTCTATCACCTGCTATACCCGCTGCATACGACCATATCGGCCTTCAACGTCTTCCGGTACATCACGTTCCGGACGATCTACGCCAGCCTGACGGCCTTTTTGATCTGCTTTGTGCTCGGGCCCTGGGTGATCCGAAAGATGCAGTCGCTGCAGGTGGGTCAATACATCCGGGAAGACGGCCCCCAGGGGCACTTGAAAAAGGCCGGGACCCCCACCATGGGCGGAACCCTGATTCTCGGTTCGGTGATCGTGTCGTGCCTGCTGTGGAACATTCTGACCAACACCTACGTATGGATCCTGCTGATGGTCACCTCCGGCTACGGCCTGATCGGATTCGCAGACGACTATCTGAAAGTGGTCCGGAAGCACAACAAGGGGCTGACCGTCAAGGGAAAGTTTCTCCTGCAGATCGCCCTGGCAGCGACGGCCGGCGCCCTGCTCTACGCCAGCCCCAATTTCGACACCCGGGTGACGATCCCGTTTTTCAAGGGGCTGACGCCGAACCTGGGACCGGGCTATATCCTGTTTGCCGTTTTGGTGATCGTGGGCGCCTCCAACGCGGTCAATCTGACCGACGGTCTGGACGGCCTGGCCATCGGACCGATGATCATCGCCGCCGGAACGTACATGGTGTTCGCCTATGTGGCCGGCCACGCGACCATCGCCTCGTATCTTCAGATCAACTTTGTGGCCGGATCCGGAGAGGTCGCCGTCTTTTGCGGCGCCCTTGCCGGGGCCGGGCTCGGCTTTCTGTGGTTCAACACCTATCCGGCACAGATTTTCATGGGAGATGTCGGCTCCCTTTCCCTGGGGGCGGCGCTGGGGACCGTGGCCGTGATCACCAAACAGGAAATCCTGCTGATCCTGGTGGGGGGCCTGTTCGTGATCGAAGCCCTGTCGGTGATCTTTCAGGTCGGTTTCTTCAAGGTCACCCACGGCCGGCGGATTTTCCGCATGGCCCCCCTGCACCATCATTTTGAGTTGAAAGGATGGGCCGAGCCCAAGGTGATCGTCCGGTTCTGGATCATCGCCATCGCCCTGGCCCTGCTGTCGATGAGCACACTGAAACTGAGGTAACTGGTTAAAGAGTCGAATGGTTGAATGGTCGATTGGGAAAAGAATTGAAAAACCGAAGACGGCCGTTGGAAGCCGAACTCACTAATCAACCACTCGACCAATTGACCACTCAACCAATCAACCAATCAACCAATCAACGAATTAACCAATATGCAGCTTGAAGGCAAAAACATAGTGGTTGTCGGCCTCGGGGTCACCGGACGGGCCGTGGCCCGGTTCGCGAAAAGCCGGGGGGCCTCGGTCTGCGTGGCCGACAGCGGCGATGCCGGCGCGTTGGCCGAAGCCGCCGCCGAGATGACCGCCCTGGGGGTGAAGACGCAAATCGGTCCCCATCGGACCGAGATCTTCACCGGCGCCGACTTGATCGTGGTCAGCCCGGGCGTCTCGGAGAACCTGGCGCCCCTTCGGACCGCGGCCGGCAGGGGCGTGCCGGTCATCGGGGAGATCGAACTGGCCTGCCGGTTCATGACCACGCCGATGGTCGCCGTTTCCGGAACCAATGGAAAGACCACCGTCACGTCCCTGGTCGGGGAAATGCTGCGCCATTCGGCAAAACGCGTCTTTGTCGGCGGCAACATCGGCGATCCGCTGATCGGATACGTCCAAGGGGGCCAGGACGCCGAGGTCGCGGTGGTGGAGGTGAGCAGCTTCCAGCTCGATACGGCCGACCGGTTTCACCCGCAGGTGGCGGTGATGCTCAACGTCGCAGAGGACCATCTGGACCGATACCCGGACACCGCCGCCTACGCCGCTTCCAAGGCCAGGCTGTTCCGCAACCAGGAACCGGGGGACACGGCGGTGTTCAACGCATCGGACCCGGCAGTGCGGGCCATGTCCGAATCGTGCGCCGCACGCCGGTACTTTTTCGGCGGACAGGAGGCCCTGTTGAAAGAGGCCGCCGGCAGTGCCCTGGTGACAGATGAAACGCTCGCCGTCCGGATGGGCGGCGCCGTCGCAGAAGAGATCTCCCTTGCCGGATTCCGGCTCCGGGGCCGCCACAACCGGGAGAACGCGGCCGCCGCCGCCCTGGCGGCCCTGGCGGCCGGCGCCGACATCGACGGCGTCCGGACCGCCTTGGGCGCATTTGCCGGCCTCCCCCACCGCCTGCAATGGGTGGGGGCGGTAAACGGCGTCGATTTTTACGATGACAGCAAGGCAACCAATGTCGATGCGGTGCGAAGGGCTTTGGAAACATTCTCCTCGCCGGTGGTGCTGCTGCTGGGCGGGCGGGACAAAAGCACCGATCTTTCTCCCCTGGCCGGGATCGCCGTCGGCCGGGTGAAGCGGGCCGTGGTCATGGGCGAGGCCGCTGGGCGGCTTGCATCCGTTCTTTCCCCGGTGGTGCCGGTTACCGAGGCGGCTTCCATGGCCGACGCCGTAAATGCCGCGTTTGCCGACAGCCGGCCGGGGGAAGCGGTACTGCTGTCACCGGCATGCGCAAGCTTTGACTGGTATGAAAACTACGCTCGGCGTGGAGAGGATTTTTGCCGGGCGGTGGAGGCAATCGAGCGCCGTGAATCAAACGGATAACAGGCCGCAGACGATTAGAAGCAAAGTGTCTGCGATTCGCTACGACATCCGGCTGCTGTTTCCGGTACTGTTTCTGGTTGGCATCGGGATCGTGATGGTCTACAGCGCGAGTTCGGCCCTGGCCCTGAAGAAATTCGGCAGCGACGCTTTTTTCCTTAGAAGACAGGCGCTCTATGCCGCTTTCGGCATCGTGGCGCTGGTGGTCTGCCGCCATGTTCCGTACCGGGCCTACCGACCGCTGATCTATCCGCTTTTGGCGGCGTCGATGGCGGCCCTGGCTGCCGTCCCCTTTACGAATATGGGCGTTTCCGCCGGCGGGGCGTCCCGGTGGCTGCGGTTGGGCGGTCTCAATTTCCAGCCCGTGGAGCTGGCGCGGTTTTCGCTCATTTTGTTTCTGGCCTATTCGCTGAGCAAAAAACAGGACCGGGTGCGGGAGTTTTCCATCGGGTTCGTGCCCCACGTGCTGATGCTGGCGATTTTTACCGGTTTTTTGCTCGTGCAGCCGGATTTCGGATCGGCGGTGCTCCTCTTTGCCTTGACATGGATCATTCTCTTTGTGGCGGGCGTCCGGTTCACCCATCTGGTATCAGCGCTGCTTCTTTTGCTGCCGACGGCCGTATACATCATGATGAGCGCCCAATATCGGGTCAAACGGTGGCTGTCGTTCCTGGATCCTTGGGCGTTTCCGGCCGACGAGGGGTATCAGGTGGTCCACTCCCTGATGGCGTTCGGCACCGGCGGCATCTGGGGCGCGGGCATCGGCAGGGGCTACCAGAAGCTCTTCTATCTGCCCGAGCCCCACACCGACTTCATTTTCTCGGTGATCGGAGAGGAACTCGGTCTGATCGGGGTCGTTTTCATCCTCTTTTTATATTTCCTGGTGCTCTGGCGGGGCATTCGAATCGCCCTGGACGCCCCGGACCGCTTCGGATCCCTGGTTGCGGTGGGCCTGACCACCGCACTGGGGCTCCAGGTCTGTGTGAACATGGGGGTCACCCTCGGGCTGCTGCCGACCAAGGGCCTGACCCTCCCGTTTCTGAGCTATGGGGGAACCTCCCTGCTGTTTAACATGGCATCGATCGGGGTGCTGATGAACATCGGAGCCGAAAAATGAGCGCCGCAGCGGCCCTTTCGCCTTCCCTGGGCGTCGTCGTCGCCGGCGGCGGCACCGGCGGCCACCTGTTTCCGGGCATCGCCCTGGCCCAGCAGTTCGCGGCCCGGCACCCGGAAACCCGCGTGCTGTTCGTCGGCACCGGCCGCCCGTTCGAAGCGGCGGCCGTTCACCGGGCCGGATTCACCCACCGGACCGTCACGGCCGAAGGAATCAAGCGCCGGGGCTGGCGCCGGGCGCTTTGGGCGATGATTAAAATTCCCAAGGGGATCGCAGAAGCGGTGGGAATCCTTTCCGAGTTCCGGCCGCACCTGGTCCTGGGAGTCGGCGGATATGCGTCCGGGCCCACGGTGGCCGCCGGGTGGCTGACCGGAAAGGCGGTGGTTATCCAGGAGCAGAACCTCGTTCCGGGAATCGCCAACCGTGTCTTGTCGGTCCTGGCCGACCGGATCTACGTGTCTTTTCCGGAGACGGCGGACCGCTTTGCCCCGAAAAAGGTCCGGGTCTGCGGCAATCCGGTCCGCCGGGAAGTCATCGATGCCGCCGGAGAAAAACATCGCCGGGCCGAAGACCCGATAACGGTCCTGATCCTCGGCGGAAGCCAGGGCGCCCGGAGCATCAACACGGCCGTCATCGATGCCGCCGCCCATCTGAAGCGGCCGGACCGGATCTTTCTCATCCATCAGACCGGGGAATCCGACGCCGATCGCGTCCGCGCTGCCCTGACGGCCGCCGGCATCGACGCCGAGGTCCAGCCGTTTTTCCACGATGTCGGAAGCGTCCTGTCCCGGGCCGACCTGGTGATCTGCCGGGCCGGGGCCACCACCGTCGCGGAACTGACGGCCATCGGAAAGGCGATGATCTTCATCCCCTTTCCCTATGCCGCAGACGATCACCAGACCAAAAACGCCGCCTCCCTGGCCCGACGCGGGGCGGCGGAAATGATCGTCGAGGCCGAACTGACCGGTCAGGGCCTGGCCGAAAAAATCGACGAGTTCATCGACCGTCCCGATGCCCTTGCCAAACTGGCCCGCCGGGCGAGGCAGTTCGGGCGACCCGAGGCCGCCGAGGCCATCGTCGACGACTGCCTGGCGCTGCTGGAGGAAAAGGGCGTGTGGGCAAAAGACAATGGGCAGAACGCAGAATCCAGAACATAGAACCCAGGAGGCAGGAGTCAGACACCAGGGCTCGGACGTCAGATGTCAGATGTCGGATGTCAGAAAAAAAACAGAACCCGGCATGGAGTGATTTTTTACTGGCAAACCGGCAACCGGCAAACTCAAACAGGAACCCGGAAACTGGGAACTTGAAACCCGGAACCTTGAACCTGGAATCTTGAACTTTGAACCCCGCCGGCATGCGGTGAACCTTGAACGTGGAACCCCGCCGACAGGCGGCAACCCTGAACTTTGAACCCCGCCGACAGGCGGCAACCTTGAACCCTGAACCGGGAACCCGGAACCTTAATAAGAGGCGCATGTATCAGAAACAATACCACATTCACTTCGTGGGCATCGGCGGCATCGGCATGAGCGGCATCGCCGAGCTGCTGGTCAACCTCGGCTATACCGTCTCCGGCTCGGACCTGGTCGAGTCGGACATCACCCTGCGTCTTTCGGCCCTGGGCGGAAAGGTTTACCAGGGCCACGACCCGGGGTGGGTCGAAGGCGCCGACGTCGTGGTGGTCTCATCGGCCATCGACCCGGAAAATCCCGAGGTGCGGGCCGCGCTGGAGGCCTCCGTGCCGGTCATTCCCCGGGCGGAGATGCTCGCCGAGCTCATGCGCTTGAAATACAGCGTGGCCGTGGCCGGGGCCCACGGCAAGACCACCACCACCTCCATCATCGCTTCAGTCCTGGCCAAGGGAGGCTTCGATCCCACGGTGGTGATCGGCGGAAAGCTCAAAAGCATCGACGCCAATGCCGTCCTGGGCCAGGGGGATTTCATCGTGGCCGAGGCCGACGAAAGCGACGGCTCGTTTCTGAAGATGTCGCCCACCATCGCCGTGGTGACGAACATCGACCGGGAGCATCTCGACTTTTACAGGAACCTGGAGGCCATCAAGAAGGTTTTCGCCGATTTCATCGACCGGATCCCCTTTTATGGACTGGCTGTCCTCTGTCTCGACAACGAGCCGATCCAGGACCTCATCCCCAAGATCCGGAAGCGCTTTTGCACTTACGGCCTCAGCAGCCAGGCGGACTTCCAGGCCCGCAACGTTTCGTTTAAGGGCCTTCAGAGCCGATTCGACGTCTACCGGGAGGGCGCGCGCCTGGGCGGCATCACCTTGAATCTGCCCGGAATCCACAACGTGAACAACGCCCTTGCCAGCATCGCGGTGGGCGCCGAGCTTCGCATTCCCTTCGATGTGATCAAAAGCGCCCTGGACACCATCGATGGCGTTCAGCGCCGGCTAGAGGTCAAGGGAACCGTCGGCGGGGTAACCGTGGTCGACGACTACGGCCACCACCCCACCGAAATCAAGACCACCCTGGCCACGGTACGAGAAAGCTGGCCCGAGCACCGGATCGTGGTGGTGTTTCAGCCCCACCGCTACAGCCGGACCCGGGCGCTGTTCGACGAGTTCACCCGGGCATTTTACCAGTCGGACCTGCTGCTGGTGCTGCCGATCTACCCGGCCGGAGAAAAGCCCCTGGAAGGGGTCGACGGCCGAAAGCTGTTCGACAGCATCCGCGCCCACGGCCACAAGGACGTGGTGTTTGCCGAATCGCCCGAGCAGGCCGCGGCGCATCTTTTTCAGATGCTCCGCCCCGGCGACCTTCTGCTGACGCTGGGGGCGGGCGATGTGTGGAAAATCGGCATGCAGGCGCTGGAACAACTGAAGAAAACGGCGAAGGGATAGCGCCATGGCGCGCAAGAAAAATCCCCCGAAGCGAAACTACTACCGAAACAGCGCCGCCCGCCGTCGGGCGCGCCGCATCGGCCGGTTGAAATTCGCGCTCAAGGCGGTCTTCGGCCTGCTGGTGCTGGCGGCCACCAGCTTTATGTTCATTTTCGGCTACGACTACCTGACCCAGTGCGAATATTTCGAGGCCCGGCAGATCGGGATTTCCGGCAACGACCGCCTGAACAGCGGCGAAATCCTGTCCCGGGCGAACCTGTCGCCGGGGATCAACATCCTTTCGCTCAATCTGTTCGTGGTCCGAAAACGCCTCCTGGCCGATCCCTGGATCGCCGAAGCCGAAGTCAGCCGGGAGCTGCCTGACAGCGTTCACATCCGGATCAAGGAGCGCCGGCCCCTGGCCATCCTCGACCTGGGGAGAAAGTTTCTCCTCGATGAAACCGGGGAGATCTTCAAAGAGCTGGAGGGAGAACCCCTGACGGCGCTGCCGCTGGTGGCCGGACTTGAATTTACCGACCTGCACCTTGACGGCAAAGACGGAAGCCCCGTCTTCGATGCGGTTTTGGAGGTGCTCCATTTGAGCCGAAGGCCGGACTCGGCCCTGCCGATCGATGCCATCCGGCGGATCGACGTCGACCGCCAGCTCGGGCTGACCCTCCATGCCTTCAACCGGCACAGCGTCATCAAAATCGGCTTCTCCGATTATCCGGTGAAATACGACCGGCTCCGGTCGGTCATGCGGTTTTTGAATCGAGACCGCCGGCTGGCGGATTTTTCCACCATCGACCTGAACCAGGAAGGACGGGTGGTCGTTACCCCGGCGCAGCTCAATTCTCCCGAAAAAGAGCACGAGGAGGTGTAAATGCGCGGACAGGAAGAAATCATCGTCGGCCTCGACATCGGTACCACCAAGATCTGTGCCGTGGTCGGGGAGGCTTCTGGAAACGATGTGAACATCATCGGCATCGGCACCCACCCCTCCATCGGGCTGCGCAAGGGGGTCGTGGTCAACATCGAGTCCACCGTCGAATCGATCAAAAAGGCGGTGGAAGAGGCCGAGCTGATGGCCGGATGCGAGATATCCTCCGTGTACGCGGGCGTCGCCGGAGGACACATCACCGGCTTCAACAGCCATGGCGTGATCGCCATCAAGGGGCCGGAAATCGTCAAGGCCGACATCGACCGGGTCATCGACGCGGCCCGCGCCGTGGCGATCCCGATGGACCGGGAAGTGATCCATGTCCTGCCCCAGGAGTTCATCGTCGACGACCAGGCCGGAATTCGCAATCCCATCGGCATGGCCGGGGTCCGGCTCGAGGCCAAGATCCACATCGTGACCGGGGCGGTGACCTCGGCCCACAACATCGTCAAGTGCGCCAACCGCGCCGGCCTGGATGTCTGCGACATCGTGCTCGAATCGCTGGCCTCCGGAGAAGCGGTGCTCACCGAAGAGGAAAAGGAGCTCGGTACCGGGCTCCTCGACCTGGGAGGCGGAACCACGGACCTGGCCATCTTTGCCGGCCACAACATCCGTCACACGTTCGTGCTGGCCCTGGGAGGCGACAACCTGACCAACGACATCGCCATCGGTCTGCGGGCTCCGCTGGCCGAGGCCGAAAAGATCAAGAAAAAATACGGCACCTGCATCGCAGGCAACATCGCCGGCGATGAAACCATCGAAGTGCCGGGCATGGGGGGCAGAAAACCCCGGAAACTGCCCCGCCAGGTGCTGGGCGAGATCCTCGAACCCAGGATGGAGGAAATTTTCACCCTGGTGCAGCGGGAAATCTTCCGGGCGGGCATGGAAAACCTGATCAACTCCGGCATGGTGCTCACGGGCGGAACCTCCCTGCTGGAAGGGGTGACCGACGTGGCCGAAACCGTGTTCAACCTCCCGACCCGGCAGGGCAAGCCCCAGGGGATCACCGGACTGGTGGACGTGGTCAACAACCCCATGTACGCCACGGGAGTCGGCTTGGTGCTCTACGGCGCGAAAAATCGGATCGAAAACAAATTCCGGATCCGGGACGCCAACATTTTCAACCGGGTCATGAACCGGATGAAACGGTGGTTCCGGGACGTGATTTGACCAGCGAAGCAAACGGGCGGAACAACGTCAACAGGCAACACAACACACCGTAAAGGGGGAGAAGATGTTTACCTACGTGGACAGTGAAAAATCGGCAAAGATCAAAGTCATCGGCGTGGGCGGCGCCGGCGGCAACGCCATCAACAACATGATTGAATCCAAACTCCAGGGGGTCAAGTTCATCGCCGCCAATACCGATGCACAGGCCCTGGAGGTGTCCAAGGCCTCGATCAAGCTTCAGATGGGAGAACGCCTCACCGAGGGTCTCGGCGCCGGGGCCAATCCCCAGGTCGGCCGGGAGGCGGCCAGGGAGACCGAAGAGGCGATTCGAGAAGCCCTGGGCGACAGCCACATGGTTTTTATCACCGCCGGGTTCGGCGGCGGCACCGGCACCGGGGCGGCGCCGGTGATCGCCGAAATCTGCAAGGACATGGGGGCGCTCACCGTGGCCGTGGTCACCAAGCCCTTCTCCTTTGAGGGCCGCAAACGGATGCGGCAGGCCGAAGAGGGGCTCGAAGCCCTCAAGGAGATGGCCGACACGGTGATCACGATTCCCAACGACCGGCTCCGGGGGCTGGCGTCGAAAAACGCCAAGATGGTCGAAATGTTCAAAAAAGCCGATGAAATCCTGCTGCACTCCGTCAAGGGGATCACCGATCTGATCATGATGCCCGGGCTGGTCAATCTGGACTTCGCGGACGTGCGGACGACCATGGCCAAAGCCGGCATGGCCATCATGGGAATCGGCATCTCCCGGGGGGAAAACCGGGCCGTGGAAGCGGCCGAGCGGGCGATCTCCCATCCCCTGCTGGAAGACGTGTCCATCTCCGGGGCCAAGGGTGTGTTGATGAATATCACCTGCACCTCGGACCTGACCATGGAGGAGATGACCGAGGCCTCGGACCGCATCTACAACGAAGTGGGCGAGGAGGCCGAAATCATCTGGGGGGCGGTCATCGACGACGACATGGAGGACGAAATGCGGGTGACGGTGATCGCCACCGGCATCGGCGGCGACGCCGAGGTCCGCACCGGCCGGCGCGAGCCCGGTCTTCGGGGAAAAATCCGGGACATCACCCCGGCCGACCTGCAAACGGCCGTCAACTACGACGAACCGACGTTCATTCGCAGGCAGCAGGCCGCCAATGAATCGGCCGGTTCCTCTTACCGGGGATACCGGGGAATCGTGATCGACAAGGAAGATCTGGAGGTGCCGACGTTTTTGAGGAAAAAGGCCGACTGACGAACCGTTGGACCGCTCCCGCCCGCGTCACCGGCCTCGGGTGGGCCCGTATGCCCTACTCCCCCGGGCAAGGGCCCACCCG
>CBFCZJ010000021.1:0-20993 GCA_965602445.1 uncultured Desulfobacterales bacterium
GCCGATATCCTTGATGCTGTCGACCGGATAGTGGTCGAGAATCAGCTTCAGCGTGGCCGCATTGTAAAGGTTGATCAAAAACGCCAGCCGCTCGGATTCGGCCCAAGCGTTGAACGCTGCTTCCGAAACGCCGGCAACGCCGCCCAGATAGCGATCCAACGCATCGATGTCGGATGCAAGTCCTTTGTAGTCCACCCGCCCGTCGCTGACATATTGTTTCAGCAGTGCGTCGTAGCCTGCGTATGTCCGGTCGAATTGCGCTGCGCTGCCGGCAACGGGAAAAACCAATGCTGCGGCGATCAGCAGTGCAGGCAGCCGGTGTACGGAAAATGTGTGCATCGATGTTTTCATGGGTCCTCCGATTCCTTAGTCATTGGTCATGGTGAACCGCCATTGGCCGGGCGGTCGGTTGAAAAAGGGCCGCGGCTTTTATGGTGATCGACGCCACTGGGTCGGGCCACGATCAGATCGGTGACCATATTCAGAAACAGGCCGTGTTCGACAATGCCGGTGCGATTTTTGAGTCTTTGGGCCAGGTCGACGGCGTTGCCCATTGGCCCGAACCGGCAGTCCAGGATGTAATTGTGTTGATCCGTCATGAATATGATTTCATCCGGACCGGTGCGCAGCCTTACTACCGCTCCCAGGTCTTCTATAAATTTCTGCTGGGATTTCCACCCGAAGGGGATGACCTCCACGGGCACGGCCCGTTGCTCCCCCAACCGGGAGGACAGTTTGGATTCATCCACGGCGATGATCAAACGTTTGGCGGCTTGGGCGACGATCTTTTCCCGCAAAAGCGCACCGCCGGCGCCCTTGATCAGGTTAAGGTCGGGGTCGACCTCGTCGGCGCCGTCGATTGCCAGATCCACGGAAGGATGCGCCTCCAGGCTGGTCAGGGAAATTTTCAGCTTGCGAGCCTCCGCCTCGGTCGCCGCCGAAGTGGGCACGGCGACGATATCGCCCAACTTTTTGCTGTGGATCATTTCCGCCAGCCGGCGAACCGCCCAGATCGCCGTGCTCCCGGTACCCAGGCCGACAACCATGCCCGATTGCACAAAGTCCACCGCCGCACTGCCGGCTTTTTGTTTCAAGGACTGCGTGGATCCGTCCATGTTAGCCTCGTACCGTGTCGACTTGACATCAGAATTAAACAAAGCGGCCCACCGAATTTCTATTGGTTCAAATTTTCCACCAGTTCTTTGGCATGTTTTACGATGCGCTCCACCGTGAAGCCGAATTTTTTCTGCAAATCGCGCAGCGGCGCGGACGCGCCGAACGTCTCCATGCCGATGCTGACGCCGTGTGGTCCCACGTACTTGGCCCATCCCAGGGTGGCGGCCATCTCCACCGATATCCGGGCCGTGACGGCAGGCGGCAGGACGCTGTCGCGATAGGCCCGGGCCTGCTGCTCGAAAAGCTCCCAGGAAGGCATGCTGACCACCCGCGCCCGGATGCCCTCGGCGGCCAACTGTTCATAGGCCTCGATGCAAAGCGACACTTCGCTTCCCGTTGCGATCAAGATGATTTGCGGCGAACCGCCGGTGTCCGCAAGGGTATAGGCGCCTTGGGCCACGCCGGACGCCGAGGCGTATTTGGTGCGATCCAGGGTGGGCATGTTTTGGCGGCTCAGGATCAAGGCGGCCGGCCGGCGGCGCAACTGCATGATGACCCGCCAGGCTTCCGCCACCTCATTGGCGTCAGCTGGCCGCAGTACGACCAAATGAGGGGTGGCGCGCAAAGACGCCAGCTGTTCGATGGGCTGGTGGGTGGGCCCGTCTTCTCCCACGCCGATGGAGTCATGGGTGAAAATGTGGATCACCGGAAGTTCCATCAACGCGCCGAGCCGGATGGCCGGCCGGGCGTAGTCGCTGAAGACCAGAAAACTCGATCCATAGGGACGAACCTTGCAAAGGGCCATGCCGTTGAGCACCGCACCCATGGCATGCTCGCGCACGCCGAAATGAAAATTGCGGCCGCCGGGGTGATCGGCGCTGAAATCCCCGGCACCGTCGAACGTCAGGTTCGTCTTGGTCGAGGGGGCCAGGTCCGCCGAACCGCCGATCAGCCAGGGGACGTTTTCAGCGACGGCGTTGAGCACTTTGCCCGAGGTGTTGCGGCTGGCATCGCCTTTGCTGTCGGCGGGAAAGACCGGCATATCCCGGTCCCATCCTTCGGGCAGTTCGCGGCGCTGCATGCTTAACAGCGCATCGGCCTGTTCGGGATATTCGGTCTTGTAAGCGTCGAGGCATTCATGCCAGGCGCTTCGCAGCTTTCCGCCGCGCCGCCCCATGCCCGCTTCAAAGTGGGCCTTCACCGCCTCGGGTACGAGGAATCGAGAATCTTCGGCCCATCCGTAGGCGCGTTTGGCCAAACGGATTTCTTCCTCCCCCAGGGGGCTGCCGTGGGCCGCCGCAGTATCCTGCTTGTTGGGGGCACCATAGGCGATGTGGCTGTCAACGACGATGAGGGTCGGCCGATCCGCCGTTCGCTGAAAGGCTTGAAATGCCCGGGAAAGCGCTTCCAGGTCGTTGGCATCGCCGACTTGCAGCACGTTCCAGCCGTAGCTGGTAAAGCGTGCGGCCACGTCTTCGGTGAACGCCAGATCGGTGCGGCCCTCGATGGTGATTTTGTTGCTGTCGTAGATCCAGCAAAGGTTGGAAAGCTTGAGGTGGCCGGCAAGCGAGGCGGCCTCGCTGCTGATCCCTTCCATCATGCAGCCGTCACCGGTTAGCGTATACACATTGAAATCGAACAGGTCGAAGCCGGGACGGTTGAAATAGGCTCCCATCCAACGGCCGGCGACGGCCATGCCGACGCTGGAGGCCGCCCCCTGGCCCAGGGGCCCGGTGGTGGCCTCCACGCCGGATGTCCAGCGGTATTCGGGATGCCCCGGGGTCCGGCTGTCGAGCTGGCGAAAGTTGCGGATATCCTCCAAGCTGACTGCCGGTTCGCCCAGCACCTCGTATTCCGGGCCGACGGCCCTGACCCCTGCCAGGTGCAGCAAGGCGTACAGCAGCATGGAGGCGTGGCCGATGGACAATACGAAGCGGTCCCGGTTGGGCCAGACAGGATCGTTCGGATCAAAGCGCAGGTGCCGCTGCCAGAGGGTGTACGCCACCGGAGCCATGGCCATGGGGGTTCCCGGGTGGCCGGAGTCGGCCGCCTGGACCGCGTCCATGGCCAGGGTGCGGATGGTGTTGATGCTTACCTGTTCGTTAGTGCTGTCAGACATGGGCTTCCCCTTTCCATCGATTTTCAATCGCCTTGTTGTGTCCCGGGTCGATTTACTGCACCCGCTGCGGCTGCGTCGTGAAAACGATTCGTCGCATCATTGCAGTTGTGCCCTTGCCTGCTTGACAAACGAAAGATCGAACAGCTGATCGTAATCCGGCTGCCGCTCGATGGTTCCCAGTGCCTGCATGCGGCTGCCAAGCGCCTTGGCCTGGCGGACAAAGGTTTCATCCATGTCCCAGGCCAGCTCCATGTTCGGCGCCGCCGCTTCCAGGACATCCATGGGGGTTCCGAAAGACGAGGCCCGTTTCAGCCATTGCTCGGGGTGGTCGACAAGAAAGCGCGTGGCCTTGGCATGGGCCAGCACCAGCGCAGCCACCTGTTCGGGGCGCTTTTCAATGGCGGCGCGAGTGACCAGCATCCCGGCGTTGATGGTTCCCACCGAATCGCCGTAATAAGGATAGGAGAGAATCCTGCCGTAGCCCTGCGTGACAGCCAGGGTTGGAAAGGGCTCGCCGGAAAGAAAGGCGTCGATGCTTCCACCGGCCAGGGCCGTTCCCATGTCGAAAAAATCAACGCGAACCAGCTTGACTCCCGTTTGCGGCGAAATGCCATTGCGCGTCAGCGTCTCCCGCAGCAGGATTTCGTGCATGGTGCCGGGAACATAGCCGATCGTTTTGCCTCTCAGATCGGCCTCGGATCGGACCGGACCGTTCTTTTTCACCACCAAAGCCGAGCTCTTGTTGCACAGGGCCGCCACCACCACCACGGGCTGGCCCGCTGAAGCGGAATAGATCGCATGGGCCAGGGTGGTGCCGCACATCTCCAGGCTGCCTGCCAGAAGGGCCGTTTTCTGGTCAGCCGGGTTGGTGAAGGTAAAGACCCGGGTTTTCGTGGAATCGGGAAGAAATCGGTCATAGAAAAACGGCTGGATGGTTTGGGCCGTTTTCCAGGTGCCGACAGGCACCGGTTCGTCCGCGAGGGATGACAGCGGGGCAAAGACCAAGGATAGGGTGAGAAGCAATGCGATACCAAGCCATTTTTTGGCATATGCCATGGGAATTCTCCTTGCTCTTACCGTTGTTTTGTTTCCAGAGCCGGGGCGCTGCCGGCCTTGTCCGCATTGAAACAATTGGAGGGCAGGTCTGGGTCCAGCTCCATTTCCTTTTGGAGCCGCCGGCAGGATTCCATGCCAGTGCCTCTGCCCTTAGCAGTGTCCGCCTGGCCATCCCGGGGACTGGCGCCTACTTCCGGAAAAAAGAGGTTGGCCCCGGCCATCAGCGAGGCCGCGTGGGGTTCGTGGGTGCAATGGGCCTTGGGGACATCTCCCATGACCAGGCGACTGACGGCCACCATGCGCGCCATTTCCAGTTCGCTGATCATGCCGAAGCGCTCCATGGGCGAGCCCGGAAAATTGATGCGCCGCATGATGCCGCTGTAAACGGCGCCGTTGTCCCGGGCCAGCAGCATCAAATCCACGATCTCCTCAGCCGAGTGCTCCGGTCCCACCGGCTCCACGCAGTTCATCCACAACAGGCCGACATCCTTGAACACGTGGATGGTCTTGATGCGTTTTTCCCGGCTCAAGGGCGTGTCCCGGCCCTCACCGAGCCGCACGGCATGGTAGGCGCCCTTAAAACCGGCATCGAGCAGGGCCTCTGCCTCGCGGTGATTGATGTCCCGGGTGTTGGCGACCAGCGGAACGGATACCTCCTTGCGCAGCAGCCGTCCGATTTCCAGCAGACGTTCGAAAGGATACGTACCTGTGGTCATCAGGTTCAGGCCATCGGCGCCCCTGGCTTGCGCCTGCTGGGCCCAGGCCAGAATCTGTTCCACCGGGAACTCGATTTTTTCTTTGAAAAGCCCTGCCCGGCGCGTGAGGCTGCAAAAGAGGCAGTCCATGGGACACGGCTCGACGTTGAGCCCGATGTGAAAATGGTTTTCTGCTTTTTCCCCGAATTTGGATCGGGACATTCGGTTGGCGGTTTCCATCAGGGCATAGGCCGCGGTTGTGTGCCGTTCGATCCGCATGAGCGCCAGGGCCTCGTCGCGGGTCAGTGCCGCCATATCTTCTGCTTTTGTCAGGATTTGCGCGATGTGTGAGTCCAGCCGGTTTCCCATCTCGATAAATTCTCCTCCTTCCCAGTGATGTCGACAGCCTGTTCGAACGTTTTTGGGGTAACGGGCCATGATCTTCCCGCTCCTCTGCCTGCGAGCTATCAGTTGAAAGGATTCTCGTTGAGCGTTCCGCGATACAGGTAGTGGGAATGGGTTTCCAGGGCCATCATGACCTCTTTTCCCGTGAAACGATCCAGGGCATATTGACAGAGAAACATTCCGTTCTCTATGTCGTCGGTTCGATGCATCGATTCCTCCAGCCGGCACAGGTCTTCTGCCCGCCAGTTTTTCCCATGGGTCCAGGTCATGTCGCCAAAGACCCTGAAACGTCCTTTGACTCCGGCGGCCAGGTCCGACAGGTATTTCCTTTGAAGGTCCGGGGAATTTCTGCCCTGGCTGAAATGCAGCGTTCCGGTTGAGCTGATTTTGTCGATACCTGCATCCTTCCGGCGCAGGGCGTTCATGATGGGGGCGGTCTTTTCGCCGGGTGCCATGACAAAAACCGTCTCGTTCCCCCGGAGGCCTTCGAGGATATACGCGGCGGCAACATCCAGCGCCTCGTTTTCTTCCGTGCTCAGGTGGGTGATGTGAGAATGGTCCGGAACCGTGGTGTTCCCGACGCCGAGAGCGGCCATCGCCGTTGCTCCGGTCGCATGGTCGGCCTCGAGAAAGTCCGTCAGGTCCTGGATCCTGAACCGGCGTTCACGCCGGCCGCCGACACGGTAGCAGTTCAGCCGTCCGCTGTTCGTCCATCGCCGAATCGTCATCTCCGATACGTTCAGGTATTCAGCCGCTTCTTTGATGTTCAACAGGCGTTCCAAAATGATTCTCCTTATCTGGTAAGTTCCGACCCAATTGAGCGGTTATCTCTTCGGATTTATTTACGGTCGGGCATAAAGCCCGCCCCTACGAGGCCATTGCCTCCCCGGAGGAAGAGGCGGGGTTTACCCCCGCCCGCATTCCCGGCATGTTTTTCCCGTAGGCAATAGCAAAATCGCTCAGATCAGGTTTCAATAACCGGCAGAAAGCTTCTCTATGATTGATTTCCCTGGTCCATGGGGACCAGCAGCATTTTGCCGGTCATGCGCAGCAATTTGTCTGTTTCGCTGCTGCATCGATTTCTTGCCGCCAGCAGCACCCGGCCGGCCGCGGTATCCGCCCAAAACCAGCGGTTGAACGAGTTGCTGTCCGGCGGGGCGACCCCCGGGCGGGCAGTCACGGCCTCAAAGTAGAATGCCTTGAGATCCTGTGCGGCAAGCCGGAGCGCGACCCCAAAAGACAGGTCCGTATCCCCTGAATTTTTTGCTCCCTTAAGGACATAGGCACTGAGCAGCTTAGCGGCCGAGTCCGGATCGAAATGCACCACCGAAGTTCGGCCTGTTTTGCCGAGGCCGGTGTCATACCAGTTTCTGAGCTCCGAGACCTCCTGCCTGAAACCGTTAATGAGCGTTTCGTTGTCGGTAATATCGTCGGCCGGCCCCTCAAACGATACCGGGCAGGCCCATGCCGCCGGTTCCGAATCGCCGGTTGTTTCCGCTTCCGTTTCCCGGTGTTCAAAATCCGCCAGCACCGGCCCTTCAGCGGCCTGTAAAAGATCGAGGGCAGCGACAAGCACCTGCCGTTGAAGGCCCTTGTCTGAGGGAACACCCAAAGGTCGCCCGAGATCGAAAGGAACCCAGAGTGCTCTCGGGGGATTGATGGCCTCCGTGTGTTCCCGGATCAGGCTGATCTGGGTGGTGGCTATGCCCTCGGTCTCCAGAAAATGCCCCAACGCGCCCACGGCGCGTGTACAAAAGGGTCACACCGGCACCAGCAGGGCCGCATCGACGCGATCCCCCTGTAAAAGGTCGGCCAGTTTTTTTGCAGAAGTTGCCATCGAGGCAGGGTCTGCGGCGCCCATAAACGAGTAATGGTAGGCACCTATGCTTCCGATGACGCCTTCCTGCGCCAATTCATGGAGCCGATCCAGGGGAAAGACCACGTTCCAATCCTGCTGGAAGCCGGTCCGATCGAAGTTGGTGGAGATGTGGGTCATCACCAGATCATTGGCCTGAGCCGTTTCCGGAATCACCCGGTAATCTCCGTCCATGGACTGGAAGGGGCGGTCGCCGCGCAGATGCAGCCCTGCGGTGGAGATCAGGGACACCCGGCGCTTGGACAGTTCCGGCCCCGTAATCCATGGATGGGTCTGGAACGATGGACAGGGCAGATCGGCCAAATGGGAGCGCATCGGCTCGGGAAACCGGTCAAGTCGCGCCATGTTCAAACTCCTTTGCTATCCGTTATTTTGGCAAGCGGTCTATATGTACATTGCTATACATAATTAGACATTAATATCGATTTGTCCACCCACGGCCTCATTATGAGCATGGGGGCAAGGTCGAGGTGGAAAGCGTTTTGCCGGGAAGCTTGATGGGAATGGTTGGTCGGAAAGGGAATCCACAGGCCCGGAGTGCGGGAACAAGGTGTTCAGGGGGGTGGTCAGGTGCAACCAGCGCAAGGCGGAACTCGATCTGGACGGATAATAAAATTGCCGGCGCAATTTTATTAAAATTTACATATAGGGATTGTCAAACAGCCAATCTTTGACCTTGAGTTCGCGGGGCGTCAGTGCATATCAAGCTATCTCAAACGGAATGGAAATATGATAACCCCCGTATTTGGAGCAGCGATGAAAGCAACCGTATGTGAACTGAAAAACAGCGAAGACACCTTGGCCGAGGAGTGGGAAAAGCTCGTCGACCACGTCAGGGCCGAAAAAAGCGAGCTGGTGGTGCTGCCGGAAATGCCTTTTGCCCGGTGGGTCGCCCACAACCGGAAGGTCGATCCGGCGGTTTGGCACGCGTCGGTCGAGATGCACGACCGTGGGGTATCCCGGTTTTCTGCGCTTTCGCCGGCCACGGTGGCCGGCTCCCGGCCGGTGGTCCGCAGCGGCCGGCGCCTCAACGAGGCCTTCTTGTGGGACGAGAAGGAAGGCTACCGGCCGGTGCATCATAAATACTATCTGCCGGACGACGAGGGGTGGTGGGAAGCCTCCTGGTACGAACGGGGAGAAAAGGAGTTTACCGCGGTTCGGACAAATCAGGCCCGGATCGGATTTCTGCTCTGCACCGAGTTGTGGTTCAACGAGCACGCCCGGGCCTATGGGCGGCAGGGGGCCGAAGTGCTCATCTGCCCCCGGGCGACCGGATCGTTTTCCACCGACAAGTGGATCGCAGGCGGCAAAACGGCGGCGGTGGTGTCCGGCGCCTGGTGCCTGTCCTCGAATTTCAGCCCCACGGAGGCCGACGGCATGAAATGGGGCGGCAGCGGCTGGATCATCGAACCCGAAGACGGCCGGGTGCTGGGCGTCACTTCGCAGGAGCGCCCGTTTCTGACGCTGGATATCGACCTTGGCGCAGCTCATGCAGCCAAAGAGACCTACCCGCGGTACGTCGTCGAATAATCCGATGTTTCGGTGGCGCTGGAAGGCGGCGGGCAGGTCGGGGCACAGACCTATGTGACCGTCCCGGAACATATTGACCGCCTGTCCGACCGCGAATGGAGCTTCAAACGGTTCCTGGACAGCGGCAAGGCTGAATTTCAGCGGGGCTATGCGGGGTTTGGAAAACATGTTGTCGGCCATCGTCGTTGCCGAGCGGTATGCGGGGGTAAAAGGCGATGAGGAGACGGCCGAATTGGACCGGTTTGTCGCGCTGTTTCCAATGATCCCTATCACTGCCGAGATCGCAAAAGCCGGAGGACTGATCAAACGTGACTGCGGCAAATCACACGGTGTGGGGCTTGCAGACGCCATTTTGGCGGCCACCGCCGAAGCGGAAAATGCCGAATTGAAAACCCTGAACCCCCAACATTGATGACGCCAAAGAATCACAAACCGCAAAGTTCTCGAAGATGGCCTTTTTTTGACGGTATAAAGCCGCTAATAATGATGCAGCACGTCTTGCGTTTATTTCCATTTGGATTAGGATACCAAATAGCGTTGGGTCGGATAGGCGGAATTTCTCCGTCGACCAAACCGCCAGCCACAGGGAGCCTCGTCATGCACCTCAAACACATGAAGCGCATCTTCGTCTCTCTGGCCCTACCGCTGCTTGCCGCCACCATCGCCCCGGCAGCCGGGGCGCCCTTCATCTCCGAGGGGAATGTGCCCATGGCAATGGGCTTCGAGCGCGTCACTGTGGCCAGTGGCCTCGAACACCCCTGGAGTCTGGACTGGCTGCCCGACGGGAGCATCATCGTCACCGAGCGGCCTGGAAGGGTCCGGCTGATCAGAAACGGTGCGCTCGAGCCTCGGCCGCTCAGCGGCGTGCCCGAGGTCTTTGACTCGGGTCAGGGCGGCCTGCTTGACGTTGCGCTCCATCCCCGCTTTGCCGAGAATCGTTTGGTCTACTTCACTTACGCCCATGGCTCACGCCTGGCCAACCGAACCCGTCTGGCCCGGGCTCGCCTGGAGGGCGCGACTCTCCAAGGCTGGCAAGTCCTGTTCGAGGTCTCCCAGACCAAGATCGGCACCCAGCATTTCGGCTCGCGTATCCTCTGGCTGCCGGACGGCACCTTGCTCATTTCCATCGGCGACGGCGGCAACCCGCCGGTCAGCTTGGGCGGCGCGCTCATCCGCCGGCAGGCCCAGAACAAGGCCAGTCATCTGGGCAAGATCCTGCGCCTGACGGACGACGGCACCATCCCAAAGGACAACCCCTTTGCGGACGCCAGGGACGCTGCCGGCGAGGTATGGAGCCTGGGGCACAGGAATATCCAGGGCCTGGCCTGGGACCCCATCCGGACCAAGATCTGGGCCTCTGAGCATGGAGCCTTGGGCGGCGACGAGCTCAATCTTCTCAAGGGCGGAGAGAACCACGGCTGGCCGGCAGTGACCTACAGCCGGGAGTACGTCCTCGGGCTGAAGATCTCCGATGCGGTCAGCGCCCCCGGCATGGTTGATCCGGTGGTGGTCTGGACACCGGCCATCGCCCCCTCGGGGCTGGTGGTCTACACCGCCGACAAATACCCCGATTGGCGAGGGGACCTCTTTGCAGGCGGCCTCGTCTCCCAGGATGTCCGGCGCATCGACCTGGACGAGGAGGGCCGTGTCCTGGGCGAGGAGTCCCTGCGCATGGGGGCGCGGGTGCGCGACGTGCGCCAGGGTCCCGACGGGCTGCTCTACGTCCTGACCGACGAAGACAGCGGACGGCTCATCCGTTTAGAGCCCCGGCCCGGCGGCGGCGAGACCGCGCCGTAATTTCATTTTGGATCTTCCCGTTGTTGCACAGCTGACGTTACATTTCCGATTTCATGGCGTTTGAACGGCCGAGAAGCAGGATTGACCAGACGACCATTGGCAGAGGGAATGGCACTGAGTGAGAAGGTGGCTCCCTATAATGCACTTCTTGAGCCCGAAAAGCGGGATATAATGAAATCTACCGTCTGCGGATGAAGACGAAGTCTCCCCCTTCGTGCCCTGCAAATCGAATATCCGAAAGCAGGAGGCAATGATCGGGCATAGGAGGCAAACGGCAAACGTGGCGATAAATTTGCGGCGATAATCCATAACGTTATCCCGTCCCGGTGATTTCAGCCAAACAGATTCGTCCCTGCCGGGTTTCCGGATCTACGCAAGTCTTCTCATTCATAAAAAATTGGCCTTAAAGACCCTGATATGCAGACAGAAACCTGAGGGGCAAATCAAGAACAGAGGAGATTCCGCCGCCAATTGCGATAGGATTTCTGCGCCTGCAGCCCCTCCTCATCCCTCGACGCGAATCAGAGCGCCCCTAATTTCTGAAATTGCCCTGCCTTCCATTGCGGCCAGTGAACGCGTTTGTTCAGCGTTTTTTCTCCTGCCATAACCTGATTTTGCCCAACCGCTATTGTTGATTCCCCATCCGGTTGGCCCAGCGCATGATGAATAGCGAGATGCTGCTGAGCAGGACGAAGCCGCCGACAAGGGGAAGTGTCGTGTCGTTGTAGAGACGGCCGATCACCAGGGCGATCGGCACGGAAAGGAAGGTGGACAGCGATCCGATCACGGCTGAAGCGGTGCCGGCGATGTGGCCCAGGGGAGTCATGGCGATGGCGTTCAGGTTGCCGAATAAAAATCCGACGCAAAAAAACGCCACCAGCAAAAAGACCATCAGCATCCAGAAGGGCGAACGCCCGTTAAACAGACAGACAACGACGAAATAGACCGACGACAGCGCGGCAAGGGCGGCCATGGCCCGAAAGGCGAGTTTGCGCATACCGAGGCTCATAACGATGCGCGAATTGAAAAGCAGGGCGGTTCCCACGGACAATGCCAATACGCCGAAGATGATTGGAAAGAAGAGGCCCTGGCCGTACAGGCCCTGGAAAATTTGCTGGGCGGAGCCTAAATATCCCAGAAAGGCGCCCATCACGAATCCGGCGACAATGGTATAGGCCAGCGCGATGCGGTGGCGGCACACTTCCACCAGGGCCAGGACGATTTTGGTAAGCGAAAACGGCAGACGGTGCAGCGGCGAGAGGGTTTCCGGCTGCCGCAGGCAGAACCAGAAAAGAACGATCAGCGCCAGGGCCAGAAGGACTGCAAAAATCGCCCGCCACCCGGACACCAAAAGAATGGCCTGGCCGATGGAGGGGGCAAAGACCGGGACCATGATGAAGATGGACATGATGGTCGACATGATCCGGGCCATGGCGCGACCTTCGTACTGATCCCGCACCAATGCCAGCACGATGGACCGGGGGCCGGCCGCGCCCAGCCCCTGAAGGACCCTTCCGGTCAGCATAATTGAAAAACCGGTGCAGAAAATGGAGAGGGTGGTTCCGAAGACGTAGATGGCCATTCCGGCAAAGAGAACCGGTTTTCGCCCGAGGCTGTCCGACAGGGGGCCGTAAAAAAGCAGGCCGACAGACAACCCCAGAAACAGCATCGATATGACAAGCTGGACGTCGTTGGCGCTTCTAACACCCAGCTCGGCGCCGATCTCCGGCAGCGCCGGAAGCATGGTGTCGACTGAAAGCGCCACAATAGAGATCAGCAGCGCCATCAGCAGAAGCGATTCGCCGGATCCCATCCAGCGCCGAGATGATTGACTGTCAGGAAGATTCATCGTTCTTTCGTGGCTGAATTTCATATGCGCTTTGTGGAGCACGACACTATCTGTTGCGACAATGAAAGAAAACCCCATTTCTGCGGGGCAGAAATGGGGTTTTTGTTTTTCTCAGATCAAACGCCTAAAGCATCAGGATTTCATTTTGCTGTAGTCGATGGCCCGCTGGATGGCGACGCCGCCCTGCTCGGCAACCGCCATGGCAAAGTTGACGTCGGCATCGGAGAAGTAGCGCACTTCTTCGGTCAAGAGGCGCAGGATGCCGATGATTTCGTCCTGGACGGTGATGGGCACGGCCAGGATGCTGCTGATGCCCTCTTTTTCTGCTTCCTTGTGATAAATGGTGTGGATGTCTTTTTTCGCGTCGGGGATCACCACCGGCTCTCCCTGCTTGAGGTAGTGGGTGGCCAGTTCGTCGTCCAGCGGGCCTCTTTCCAGGTAGGCTTCGCTCAGGCCGTAGGCGGCTTTCAGCGCCAGCTTTCCCTTTCCCGGTTCGATGAGTCGTATGGTGGCCGCCTTCAGGTTCATGACCTCGGTCAGCCTCGTCACGATGAGATTCAGGATCCTGTCCAGCTCATAGGTCGCGTTGATCTCCTTGCCGATCTGGTGAATGGTCTTGAAGTAGCCGAGCTGGGTCTGCATCTCCTCGAAGGTGCGCGCATGGTCGATGGCGATGCCGCACTGTTCGCACAGGGCCGCGACAAAGTCAGTTTCCTCCCGGTTGAAGGAGTGCGGTTGTTTCGCCAGCAGCCGCAATATCCCGCTGACTTGACCCCGAATGGGGATGGGCACCACCAGGATGCTGTGGATGCCTTCTTTTTTTGTCGCCTCCGGATACTTGATCCGGGGGTCTTCGGCGGCGTTTTCGATGACGATGGGCACGCCCTCGAGGGCTTTGAACACAGGCTCCTCCGCATCGATGGTCCCCCGGTTCAGGTACGCCTCGCTCAGGCCCCGGGAGGCCTTCAGCACCAGGTTCCTGCCCGAGGCATCCAGCACCCGGATCGTTGCCGCGTCAACGCCGATCACATCCGGGATCTTTTCGGTGATGAGCGTAAATACTTCATCCAGATCGAGGCTGGCGGTGATCGCCTTGGTTACCTCGACATACAGGTCGATAAACGGGATGTGTCGTTCAGCGGTCATCGGATTTTACTCCTCGTGGTTTATTCAACTTTCGAAAAATCGCGCCAGCGATTTTACGAAAGCACCATACAGTCCGCCACCAGCTCCCAGAGGTATTTCACCTCCAGGTCTTCCATGGCATATTCGGCCTTGATGTTGTTGAGCTGGCCGTGGCAGCTATGGCAGGGGATGACGACCATCTGGGCGCCGACAGCCTTGATCTGTTCCATCTTTCGCCGGCCATAAAAAATCCGCTCCTCGTTGTAGCCGGTGGTCAGGGCGCCGCCCCCGCCGCCGCAGCAGATCTGGTCCATCCGGTTCGGATGCAGATCGACCCAGTCGTTCATGCACTGGTCCAGGATCCACCGGGGCTCTTCGAAGAATCCGTGGCCGAAGCGTCGCTGGGCCCGTCTGCCGTAGTTGCACGGATCGTGGTAGCAGGCCCGCTGGGGGAAGCGGCTTTTGTCGAGCTTGATCCGGCCGCTTTTGATGTAGTCGATCAGCAGGTCGAAGACCGTTACGAAGTTGTACTTTTTTAGTGCTTCTGGGTAGTGTTTTTCGAACCCGGACCGGGTCGCCAGATAGGCGTGCCCTCATTCGGGCCAGAGCAGGGTGTCGATGGAAAGCGCCTCCATCTGTTCGACGATCCGGCCGGCCATGGTTTTGATGGCCTTGTCGTCCCCGGTGAAATACCCCCAGCTCGTTCCTTCCCAGTTGACCGAAGAGACCGTCCAGTCCTCTCCTGCCGCATGAAAGATCTTCCACCAGTGTTTCAAATCCTCGGTGTGGGTGTTGACCAGCTTGTTGTGGACGGTGGTCAGCAGCCGGGCGCCTTTCTTGTCGATGGGCACCTTGAAATCCGCAAAGCCGGGTTCTTCGGCCACCTCTTCGGCCACGTCTTCGAGGATGAAGACAAAATCCTCGGTGGGAAGCCGCAGGTTGTTGCCGGTTTCCAAGGCCGCGGAAAGCCCCTGTTGAAGAATGCCCGGCACCTTTTCCCGGTCCCTGAGGGAGCGGACCTTCCGTATGGCGTCGGCGATGTCGATCTCCATGGGGCAGGCGTTTTCACACTTTCCGCACAGGGTGCAGATCCAGGGCCACCGGGATTCGGCTGCCGCCTCGTCCAGGCCGAGGGAGATCAGGCGGATCAGCTTTCTCGGATCGAAGCCGTCCACCCCGGCGACCGGACAGGAGCTGGCACACAGGCCGCAGGTCACGCAATAATCCTGGGAATAGGGCCAGGAGCGGCAGCGGGCAAGGTTGAGGTTCGTCAATTCTATCGGTTCTGAAGAGGGCATGGACACTCCGTAAAGTTCGTTGTTTGTTTGCTGTCGGTTGCCAATGCGTCCCGACGCTGACCGCGCCGGGATTCAAAGTTCCAAATTCAAAATTCAAGGTTCTCCGGCGGAAGATCTATAGGAATCTTTCGGCCGTGACCGACCAGTTTCATCCGAGCTCGATCAATACGTTTTCAAATGCTTCCACGGCCTCACCGAATTCGACGCCCATGTTCGAAGCCAGCGTTCGGACCATCAACCTCCTTGGATCGAGGCCAAGTTCTCCGAGCCGGGTGCCGAGCAGTTCGACCCGCTGCTTGGCCAGCATGTTTCCCTCACGGGAGTGGCAGTTGTCCGGATGACAGGAGAGAACCATGACCCCGTCTGCGCCACGGGCAAAGGCATCCATCAGGTGCGACAGCGAGACCGTGCCGGCGCAAGGGACTTCGATAATGTCCAGGCCTGCAGGCAGACTGCGTCCCATCCGGCGGGCGTATTGTCCGGCCGGGGCGGCCGACCGGCTGCAGCAAAACGCGGTGATCCGCACCGGGAGGGCCAAAGCGGCGGACCGTTCGGATATCAGTTCTTTTCTGTCCAACCCGGGGATGGTGATGGCGGTTCGCGGGCACTCGGCTGCGCAGATGCCGCAGCGTTCGCAGGCGTCGGCGACGACCTCCACCCGCTCTTCTTCGGTGATGCGGATGGCGCGGTACGGGCAGAGCCGAAAGCAGGTCAGACAGCGGATGCACAGCCCGCGGTCGATGACGGCCCGGTCCTCTGGAGCCTCGCCCAGGCCCCGTGCGACCTGCGCGGCCGCGTTGGCCGCGTCGATCCTCTGTTCTTCTTCTGTGAGCACCGCTCGGGCCGGGCCTGCGGTGAAAATGCCCGGCCGGTTGGTGCCGACCGTCCAGCGGTGGACATTGTCTGCCTGGGCAAATCCGGCATCGTCAAGCTCCAGCTCCAGAATCCGGGCCAGGCGCGCCAGCGCATCGGACGGAGCGAGGCTCTCGTCCACCACCGTCAGATCCGGTCGAATAGAGAACCGCTGATGGGTAATCTCGTCTGCAAATTCTATGACCGTCGCCCCGTCCGTCTCTTGGCCGATCACCGGCGCGGTGTCGGTGAACTTGACATAGAAGACGCCGGCCTCTTTGCTTTTTCGGTAGAGCGCCTCCAGGCCGTTTGCCGCCACCTTGAGGTTTCCGACCAGCACATAGGTTTGGACGCCGAATTCGATTTGAAGCCGGGTTGCGGCAGACATCACCTCTCCGGCAATGGCCGGGGTGCTCTCTGCGGCGATGCCGTGGAGAAACGCCAGGTGCTTGGGCGTTTTTTCCGGCCACCCGGCGTATGCGGGGTCTTCCAGCCGGGCCTTCAGCTCCGACAGGGAAATGACGGCATCTCCCGGCGCAAGGCCGTAGAATGCGAAGTTTGCCGTGCGCCGGTCCGGTTCGGCAAGGATCAGGCGGGCTGCCTCGACAACCCGTGCTTCCCCCTTTTGCAGCAGCTCGACGGTGAAATCCCCAATGCTGCCGCTGCAGCCTTTGAGGCGCGTTTCAGTCATCAGGGAAAGGGAAGGGATAGACCGAAGTGTTTCGACGTCAGGGACAGCTTCCGGCCGGTCTTCGGTGACCAGGAGCGCCTGGGAGCCAAAAGCCGCCGCTTTTTCGGCGACCTGCCGGGCGGTTTTGCCGGCGCCGAAGATGACCGTTGTCTTGTCTATAGATTCAATTGCTTTCATGGTTTCAAATTTCGTATTTATAGATCCGGTCCGATGATGGGTGCGCTTCTCCGAATCATGATTCGGTCAGGTAAGCAAGTACACCCATGGCCGCTCGTCCGGCGTCGGCGACGCTTTCGGCGATGCTCATGGGACCGGTGGCCGCACCGACGAGAAATACACCCGGCTCCCGGGATGCTCCGGGAAAACCGTCTTGCGGCGCGTCGATCCCCAGGGCTAAGAGCGTCTTTTCCGCACCGGTGCACGGCGTGATGCCGACCGACAGGGACACCAGGTCGAACTCTTCCTCTCGTCCCTCGTGGGTTTCGTCGGTGGCGTAGACCACTTTCAGCCTCCCGCTTTCCGACGGCAGGATGTCGCCCGGGATGGCCCTGACAAACCGAAGATCTTCCTGGTGCCTCGGATAAACGGTGTCAAAGTCCTTTCCGAAGGTCTGGATGTCGATGTAAAAAACGGTAATCTGGATTTGCGGATGCCGGTGCCGGATCAGGCCGGCCAGCCGCAGGGCCGATCCGCAGCAGATCTTCGAGCACCACAGGTGGCCCCGCTTGGCGTCCCGGCTGCCCACGCACTGGATGAAGGCGATCTTGTCCGGGAGCGCATTGTCGGAGGGCCGCAGGGGCCGGCCCTGGCGGCGCAGCATGCGCTCCAGCTCCAGGTTGGTGACCACGTCGTCGAACATCCCGTAGCCGTAAGGCTTGTCGGAGGGGACAAACGGGGTAAACCCGAACGCAGCGATCACTGCATCGGCCTCAGTTGTTTCGATGTCCGGCTCCGGCGCAAAGGAGATGGCTTCATGGGGGCAGGCGTCCCGACAGACGGTACAGCCGCTTCCACGGTTTCGGCTGCAGCGGTCTTGCATCACGCCGTAAAAGGGGTTGTGGGCGGCGGAAAATCCCTTCTGAACGGCTCCTTCCGGGCACGAGGTGTAGCAGACGCCGCAGTCGTTGCAGGCCGCCGGGTCGATGGAAATCGAACTCCTCTTGATCTGCGCCGCAAAGCGGGATGTTTTTTCGATCGACGTCACTTCGGCAGCGGTTAGAACCCGGATGTCCGGATTCGCACAGACCTCCCGCAGTTTTTCTTCCACCACGCAGGCGCCGCATTTGACGCAGCGGTCCGTTGCCTTGCAGGCGAACTGGATGCCGTGGCCCCCGGCAAAGGGGGATTTTTCGACGATGTCGGACTGGATCCCGAAACGGGCCAGTTCCAATGCGGCGGACAATCCCGCCACCCCGCCGCCGATGATCAGTACGCGTTTTTCGCTCATCACACCGTTTCTCTTTGAGATGCAGACGCCCCAAACCTGTTCCAGGACCGGTCAAAATGCCCGGTTCCGATCAAGCAAGAAACACGAAATCCGAATATCGAAATTCGAAACAAATCCGAAATCCAAATGACCGAATGACCAAAACAGGAATCCCGTCAAAATTTTTTCCTACCTGCAGAATCCATGCCTGTCAAGCAAAGCAGCAGTGTTTTACATGCCCCTGCAGCGTGTTGGAGCCAAGCGGAAATCCCGCCTTGGCGGGGCTGCGGGAACAGTAATTTTGCGCCGCAGACGCAAAATTACAGGCTGATCACGGCATCGGCCGCACACGACAGGTGGATGAACTCGGCCGCCGTGGCCATGCGGGCGCCTTCGATCAGGTCTTCTTCCTTGATCTGACGTGCGTTGGCACACGGGGTGCAGACCAGTACCGGCACCTCGTGGGCCTGCAGGTAGGCCAGCAGGTCGTCTGCCACATCGCCGGTGGCCGCGCGCACGTGGGTGATGATCCCTTCCTTGGCCAGGTAGACTCCCTCGTCGAGCAAAAAGACGGTGGTGTCCTTGCCTTCTTTGTGGGCGATGGTGGCCAAGTGGATGGCCCGGGTGGCCCGGTTGGTGTCGTTGGTGCCGCAGGACAATGCAATGACGACTTTTTCTGCCATGGGTGCCTCCTTGTTTTACCAATGGGGATTGCCGAAATCATCAGGCGCGAGGGCGTAAAAGACCGGTTGCCCAGCTTCGGATTGCCATAGCAATGGGGATGCCAACTGCCACAGCACCGCATCGAATAAAAGAATAGCAGAAAAGTCGGGCAGGTACAAAGTTTGTTGCCGGCGGCGGCCAAGGGGCGGAACCCCGAAGGGTGTTCATCTGTTAACCGCAGAATGCAACAGCCGTTTAAACCGTTAACAGTTTGGCCGCCCCTTCGGGGATCTTACGGAACCTTTCTCCTGGCTATGCCGTCGTATCGATTTCCGCCTGCTCCAGGATGGACGGCACGATATCGGTCCAGCCCAGGGGCATGATGTGAACGCCCTGGAACTTGTCTTTGTGCTTTTTGATAAAACGGCCCATCATCTCGGCGGCCTTCTTTTTCCGGTCTGACTTGTCCACCGAGCCGATCTCATCGATCCACTCGTCCGGGACGGTGATGCCCGAGACATTGTTGTTCATGAATTTGCCCATCTGGGGGGACTTGAGCACCACGACGCCCATCTGAATCGGGCGACCGAAGCCGGCCGCTTTTTCGACGAATTCATCCACCGCGCGGTCGTCATAAACAGCCTGACTCTGGAAAAATTGGGCGCCGGCGTCGATTTTTTTTCTCATTTTCAAAAGCTGCAGGTCAAGCGGCTCAAAATTGGGATTGACCACGGCGCCGTAGGCCATGTCCGGGGGGTTTTCGATGGCATTTCCGGTGATGTCGTGGCCCTGGCTCAGGCCCCGGGCCATGGCAAGAAGCTGCACCGAATCGAGATCGAACACCGGCTTGGCTTCCTTGTGATCGCCAAGCTGGATGTGGTCTCCGGTGAGCAGCAGAACGTTGTCGATTCCCAAAGAATAAGCCGTGAGCAGATCGCTTTGCAGCGCGATCCGGTTCCGGTCCCGGCAGGTGAGCTGGTAGATCGGCTCGATCCCCCTTTGCTTCAGGCCGACGCTGGCGGCCAGAGACCCCAGCCTCATGACCGCGGACTGGTTGTCGGTCACATTGACCGCGTGGACATGGTCCTGGAGGTGCCATGCCTCCTGGGCGCAGGACGGGCTGACCCGCCAGTCCCTGGATACCGCCCCCTTGATCGGCCCGACTTCCCCGGTCACGACGAATTTTCCTTTTTCGAACAGGCTGGTGATTTTCATGTATTTTTCTCCTGATGTGCTGGATCCTGGATGCTGGTTTCTGGTTGCTGGTTGCTGGTTCCTGGATTCCGGATCTCACCCGCTTTCAGCGGGTTCGTCCGGAATGACGAATCCGGCCTTTGAGTGCGTGATTTCCTAATCCTATGCTCCGATTCCTGAACTCCGACATCCGACCTCTGGCAGTTTCTGACCTCCGACCTCCGACATCTGTCCTCTGTCGTCTGTCATCTGTCCTCTATTCTCTGGCCTTCGCCGACATCGGACATCCGACATCCGACCTCTGTATGGCTGTCCTCTGTTTTTCTAGTCGTGATTACTCACCGTCACCCTTCCGGCCTGGGAGAAGAAGGTTGCCTCGTGGGGGCTGACTTTCAGCGTCCGGGGCCGGCTCCACCTGGCGTGGTTTTTCGGCTTCTGAAAGGGGTCGAGCAGCTCCAGGCGGCCCAGCTTTTGGAGCCGCTCGTAAATGAGCACCCAGCCGCAGGGCCGCTCCTTGTCCACCTCGCACATGCCCTTTTCCGCCCCGCCGCAGGGGCCGTTGAGAAGCTGCTTGGAACAGAGGGTCATGGGGCAAAGCCCGCCGGTATATTCGATCACGCACTCTCCGCAAAGCGAGCAGTACTCTTCGATATCCGATTCGGAAACGGTCTCGCCGCCGAAGATGGTGTCACAGCCCGGGTGGACCATGCCGCCGTCGGTGGCGTCGATGACGGTATGAACCCCCTGGCCGCAGCCGAGCACGAGAAAAGAATCGGCCGCGGCGATCTGTTCGCCATAGTCTTCGTTGAGCACCTTGCGGGTGTGATCCAGCTTGCACAGGGACATGCCCTGGGGGCCGGGCACGGTGTAGCCGGCAACTTCGATCCCGCGCTTTTCGAGCCGCCCGGCCATGGCCGCGGTTTCCTCCTCTCCGCCGGAATGGCATTTCCAGGCGCAGTTGTTGCAGCCCACCACGAACACCTTTTCCCCGGGCCGGATGAAGCCGACGATTTCGTCTATCGGTTTTTGAATGGTCGCATGCACTTGCTTTCCTCCTTCATAAGGATTTATAGGGATTGTCAGAATTCCGTTCCGGTGCATTTGGAACGTTATTCTGACAAGCGCTCTATGCGGAGAAATAACGCTCCTCATAGCTCATTGCCGATCGAGCGAACTCCTCGTAGAGTAGTTTCAGCCGCTCGTTGGCAATATCAACTTTTTCCTGCTTTTCTTCCTGCTCCCGGTCTTCCGGATAGCACGCCAGACAACGTTCGAAATGGTGGGTCTGGTCGAAACAGGTG
>CBFCZJ010000022.1:0-19907 GCA_965602445.1 uncultured Desulfobacterales bacterium
CCGGAGATAGGGACGATAGTCCCCCGGCGCCAGAAACCCCCTCTGAACCAGGGTTTCCATGGCCCGCCGCCGGACCGAGGTGTAGACATCCGGTTGAACCGCCAGAACCTCTCCGGCGAAGCGGGCGCCTCCGGCAAGAATCTGCTTCAATTCCAGGCCGGGGGGAAGGGTTTCATAGAAGATCTTTTTGATTGATCGATGCCGCTGCTGAAACGCCGCCAGCAGCTCCTCCATGGCCATGAACTGGTTGCCGGCCATGAACAATACCAGATCGGCATCTTGGGCGTCTTCTAAATGATGCAGATCATCAGCGCGTTCTGCGGGGATCAGAGGCGGATTCTCTTCGGCCATGAGACGTTCCTTTGCGGGCGGATAAAAGCGGAAACACGGTCAAAAAATCGCGCCGGCGCTTTTATCGACGGTAGATGAAGCGCGTCGGCCTGTCAACGGGCCTCTCCCCTTTAAAAAAAACCGCGTGGGAAAAGCACCGTTTTGGAAATTGACTCCGAAAAGAATATGTGAAATGATTTCAACCGACTGACTGTTGGTTTGCAACGCCGGTCGCACCAAAACGGAAACGACGGCCCGATGCGTAAAGATCCGAGCCCGGAGGACCCGGCTTTGATATAAGCTCAGAGGGCATAAAAACTTAAATCCGAAATTCGAATATCGAAATCCGAAACAAATTCAAAATGAAGGCTGCCGGAAAATTGTCCTACAAAGCATTGACTGCTGAAAATCCGGCTGCCGCTGCGGCGTCCGCACCAAAACAGATCCGTCCGACGCCGGACCGCCGCACGAAGGAGACGAAAATCTGGGCTGTCGGAGGCGGCAAAGGCGGCATCGGCAAGAGTTTTATCATCAGCAGCGTGGCCCAGTGTCTCGCCCGAAGAGGCCATCGCATCGTTTTGCTCGACGCGGACTTGGGCGGCGCCAACCTGCATACCTTCTTCGGCGTCGATCGACCCCGTACGACCTTGACCGAGTTTTTCGAAAGGCAGATTCCCCTTTCCTCCCTGGTCTGCGAGACCGGCGTGCCCAATCTGGGGTTGCTCATCGGTGCCCTGGACACCCTGGCGGCAGACCATATCCGCTACACGCAAAAAATGAAGCTGTTTCGCCATATTCGAACGCTCCCGGCCGATTACGTCCTGATCGACATCGGGGCCGGAACCCACTTTCACACCGTCGATTCTTTTCTGCTGGCCGACACCCACATTGCCGCCGTCGTCCCTGAGCTCATTTCCGTGGAAAATCTCTACTATTTTTTAAAGAGCGTTTTTTATCGGAAACTGCTTCGCGCCATGAGCGAAAACGGCTGGAAAACCATCATCTTCGAAACCTGGAAAAACCGGCGGACCTTGGGAATACGAAACGTAAAAGAGCTGACCGATTATCTCCGAACCCAATCCGGGGAAATCAGCGACGTGATCGACGAGACGTTGTCCGGCTTTTTGTTTCACATCGTCGTCAACAAAGTCCGGCGGCGCCAGGAGATCAAGGTGGGCCTGGGGGTGAAAAGCATCTGCATGAAGTACTTCGGTCTCGACGCCCGCTATGCCGGCTACATCGAACACGACGAGCTGGTCTCACGGTCCATCAACAAGCGCCAGCCCTATATGCAGACCCACATCGGATCGCGCTGCAGCGGCCAAATCGAAGTCGTCGCAGAAAACCTGCTGCAACAAAAGGCTTTTCGATGACCCCGCCCGCCGGAAGACCCGTTGAAATCCTCGACGCCCTGCAGGTTCTGGAGCTTCCCGCAGAAGCGACTCTCACCCAGATCCGTCAGTCCTACCGGTTTTTGAAGGATTTATACGGCGGTGAATCGATGGCCACCCTTCCGGTGAGCGGGGAAATCAGCACAAAAGACCGCCAGCATATCATCGAAAAAATCGACGCCGCCTACGAGGCGCTGATCCGGTTTTTTGAAGACGAACGCGGTCGAGATCTTTCCGGGCAGCGGTCGGCGCCCGATGAAATTGCACGGTATCTCGCCGATGTCGAGGAGATCACCGGGGCAGTGCTCAAGGCCGTGAGAAAAATGCAGGGGTTTGTGCCCGAAGAGGTGGCCGCAGAGACAAGAATACCGGTTTTGAATCTGGAGCGCATCGAAGGGGAAGATTTTGCGGCGCTTCCACCGCCGGTGTATACGCGGGGCTTTGTTTCCGGCTATGCCGACTTTCTGGGGCTCGAAGCGGATCGGGCCGCCTCCGATTTCATGCGCCGGTTCAACGCCTGGAAAGAGAACCGGGGAGGGGCAAAAAAGCCGCACCGCTTCCGCCTGGCTTTCTGGAAGAAACGCTGATCGGTAGAGGTGCCGGCCGGCCGACGAGAAAAATGAATGGGTAGAGACATTGATTGATCCATCCAGAATCGGTTGATTGGTTAAATAGTGGATTGGTCAAATCGGCGATCGGATTTTCTATTGGAGGTCTGCGGGCCCTATTTGACCAATCAACGAATCAACCAATTACCCGCCCTCCCCCATGAACCTTGCGATGGTTTCCACCACGTAGTGCTGCTGGGACTCGGAAAGCTCCGGATAGACCGGAAGGGCCAAGGTGTGCAGGGCCGCCTTTTCGGCCACCGGAAATTGCCCCGGCTGGTATCCCAGATAGGAAAAGCACTCCTGCAGGTGAAGCGGAATCGGGTAGTACACCTCCGAACCGATACCGGCTTGGGCCAGGACCTGCCGGAGCTCGTCTCTGCCGCTGTCCACCGCGATGACGAACTGATTGTAGATGTGGCGGTCCTGGCGGTCGACCGGAAGGCGGATTCGATCCTCCAGACCGGCCTCGGCGAAAAGCCGGCGATAGCGCTGGGCGTTGCGACGCCGCGCCTCCGTCCAGCGGTCCAGGTGCGGCAGCTTGATGGAAACAATGGCCGCCTGCAGCGCGTCAAGCCTGAAATTGCCGCCGACCAGATGATGCACGTACTTGGGATGGGCCCCGTGGCCGCGTAAAATGCGAAGCCGCTCATAGAGTGTCTCGGACTGAACGGTGACGATGCCGCCGTCGCCGAACGCCCCGAGATTCTTGGACGGGAAAAAGGAGAAGCATCCGAAATCGCCCATGGCCCCTGCCCGGTTCCCACGGTACTCGGCGCCGATGGCCTGGGCCGCATCTTCGATCACCGTCATCTCGTAGTGACGGGCGATCGCCAGAAGCGGCTCCATTTCCGCGCACTGGCCATAGAGGTGGACCGGTATGAGAGCCTTGACCGAGGACCGTTCTGCCTCGTCCAACGCCTCCATCACCTGCTTCACGTCAGCCGGAGACAGGTTGTAGGTGTCTTCCTCGATGTCGGCGAACACCGGCGTCGCCCCGGTCCGGGCGATGGCCCCGGCGGTGGCAAAAAACGTATACGGCGTGGTGAGCACCCGGTCGCCGGGGCCGATGCCGTCGGCCATCAGGCAAATCAGCAGCGCATCGCTTCCGGAAGAGACGCCGACCGCAAACCGGCTTGCGCAGTATTCGGCGATCTCTTTTTCCAGCTTTTCCACCCGTGGGCCGAGAATGAATTGCTGACTTTCAAAAATCTCTTCTGCAGCGGCCATGACCTCGTTTTTGATGCCCTGGTACTGCGCTTTGAGATCGAGCAGAGGGACGTTCATCGGTTCTTGATCCTTTAGTACGGGGTTTCGATTCTCAGGATCACCAGCGGCGATTCTGTATCATTGGTCATGTCGGCCGAATCATTTTCAGGGATGACGGCGTTGTCCCCCGCTGCCAGGCTGCGGCGGTCGGCGCCGCAGGCGATGGCG
This sequence comes from uncultured Desulfobacterales bacterium, assembly GCA_965602445.1. Lineage (GTDB taxonomy): Bacteria > Desulfobacterota > Desulfobacteria > Desulfobacterales > CAFBRK01 > JAIPEL01. Next base: position 3,767 of record CBFCZJ010000022.1, read on the forward strand.
CCTGCGCCGCGGACGACGGTCAAATGCTGGATCCTTCCCCGGCCGGTTGCCAGGGTCAGGGACCGGCCTGGAAAAACCACGAGCCGCTCTACCGCATAATCGGGCTTTTCGTCCAGAACCGTCCGCCGGCCCCAGTCGGCGTGAAGCGTTCGGTGCTGCTGGACCTCCCTTCGCCCCTGGCGCTTGAGCTGGTCGACGATCTCCTTGACGTCCCGGCTTTCTTCCAGGTCCGAGACAAAGACCGAATCCGGCGTTTCGACCACGACCACATGGTTCATCTTGTTGACCGCGATCAGCCGCTCATAGCCCATGATGAACGAATCCGTGGTCCTGCGGGTGACCACGTTGCCGTCGACGACGTTGCCGGACTCGTCTTTGGGCAAAAAGTCGTACAAGGACTTCCAGGAGCCGATGTCGCTCCAGCCGAAATCCGAAGGAAGCACCGCGCCCAGGGCGGTGTTTTCCATGATGGCGTAGTCGATCGAAATATTGGGCAGCTTTTCATACTCACTGTGCTTCACCGGTTGGCCTCCGGCCGTGATCGACGCCATCTGATCGGCCAGCGCCGGGCAGTGGCGGGCGAACTCTTCGGCCATGACCGTCGCCCGGAAAGCAAACATGCCGCTGTTCCAGAAAAAATTTCCCGCGGCAAGGTAGGATCGGGCCGTGGCCAGGTCCGGCTTTTCGACAAAACGGCGGATGGCAAGCGCCCCGTGGGCCATGGCGTCGCCGCCTTCGATGTAGCCGTATCCGGTCTCTGGATAGTGGGGCTGGATGCCGAAGGTGACGATTCTGCCTTCCTTGGCCAGGGCCGCGGCGGCGTCGAGCTTTTCGTGAAACCGCTCGATATCGGCGATGACGTGGTCTGCCGGAAACACGAAAACCACGGCGTCGTCGAAGCGCTGCAGCACATGATTCACCGCCAGAAGGATCGCCGGGGCGGTGTTTCTTCCGCACGGCTCGGCCAGGATCCTGCCCTCGGCGTCGAGCCCCACTTCCGCCATGTGCCTGGCGATTTCAGGGGCGTGCTCCTGTCCGCACACCACAAAGATCTGTCCGGGGGCCACCACCGGAAGCAGGCGCTTTACGGTGCGCTGCACCAGAGAGTCTTTTCCCAGAAAATTGACCAGCTGCTTGGGAAAAAGGGTCCGGGATACCGGCCAGAGCCGGGTCCCGCTGCCCCCGGCCAGCAGCACCGCGATGATCGTTTCCTTTTCAGCCATTTCCCGCGGCCTTCTTTCTTCGAAAGTGCCTGCCGGCCGGGCCGTTGCTTGCCGCCAGGTTGGCATCGCACCGGGTCTCGACCGCGTCGTAGCCGACGCAGCCGACGACTTCCTTTCGCAGAGAAGCGCCGGGGCGGATCCGCATCGGCTCCGGCAGTTCAACGACAGTCTGGCTCTTTCCTCCCAACCGCAGATTGATAAAGGCCCTGCAGGAGCCCGGGTGCCGCTGCAATATTTCCTTGAGCCCCTGGAGGGTTTCCCGGCTGGTCCGGTCCATCTCCAAGTTGAAATGAACGCTGGCGCTCCACAGCTCCTCGGCCCGGCCCATGGGAATGACCGTATCGGCCAGAAGCTTGACGGCATTTTCATCGCGCTGGATGCGGCCCTGGATCAGCACGGCTGCATCGTCGACCAGCACCTCCCGCGCCTCGCTGTACACCGAAGAAAACACCGTCGCCTCGACGCCGCCGTGAAGGTCCTCCACGGTGACAAAGGCCATCAGGTCCCCCTTTTTCGTGTGAATGGTCTTGACGTGGGTCACGACCCCGCCGATCCGAACCACCTCGCCGTCGCTTTTTTCCGGAAACGAAATGCTGTCGGCGGTGGTGAACTTTTCCAGCAGGTCTTCGTGCCGTGTCAGGGGATGGCCGGACATGTAGAATCCGAGCGCCTCCTTTTCGTGGGTCAGCAGCTGTTTTTCTCCCCACTCCTTGATGTCGGGCAAAGAGGGCGTGTTGGGCGCCGGGGCGCTGCCTCCCCCGCCGAAAAGCCCCATCTGCGGGTCGCAGCGCTCCCGCTGGACCAGCTGTCCGTGCTCCAGGGTGTCTTCCAGGGCCGCCATCATCGCCGCCCGGGCGGCCCCGGTGCAGTCCAACGCACCACAGCGGATGAGGCTCTCGATCACCCTTTTGTTGACCCGCCGCAGATCGACCCGCTCGCAAAAATCGAACAGGTCGGCAAAGGGCCCGGCCTCTGCTCTTGCCTCGGCGATGGTTTCCACGGCCCCTTCTCCGACGTTTTTGACCGCCACCAGGCCGTATCGAATCTTTCCTTGGCTGACGGTGAATTTTTTTTCGCTTTCGTTGATGTCCGGCGGCAGCACTTGGATGTCATGGCTTCGGCATTCGGCGATGTACTTGACCACGCCGTCGGTGGAGTGCATCTCGCTGGTGAGCAGCGACGCCATGAATTCCACCGGAAAATGGGCTTTCAGGTAGGCGGTCTGGTAGGCGATCAGGGCATAGGCCGCACTGTGGGATTTGTTGAACCCGTAGCCGCCGAACTTTTCCATCAGATTGAAAATCTGCTCGGCCTTTTTCCGGTCGATCCGGTTTTCCACCGCACCCTGGATGAAACGTTGCCGGTGCTTGGCCATGATTTCAACGATTTTCTTTCCCATGGCTTTTCGAAGATCGTCGGCCTCGGCCATGGAGTAGCTGGCCAGAGCGCCCGCGATCTTCATGACCTGCTCTTGGTAGACGATCACGCCGTGGGTTTCTTTCAAAATCGGCTCCAGCTCGTCCACCAGGTAGGAAACCGGCTTTCTGCCGTGCTTTCGCTCCACGTAGTCGTCGATCATCCCGCTTTCCATGGGGCCGGGACGATACAGGGCCACCAGGGCGATCACGTCTTCGAACCGGGCCGGCATGAGCCGGACCAGCAGGTCCTTCATGCCGCTGCTCTCCAGCTGAAACACGCCGGTGGTGTCGCCGGATGACAGCAGCCGGTAAGTCTGTTCATCGTCGAGGTCGAGTTCGGACAGATCCGGGACCGGGTGGCCGCCGTCGGCGATCAGCTTCAAGGTGTCGGCAATCACCGTCAGGTTCCGCAGCCCGAGAAAATCAAACTTCACCAGCCCGATCTTCTCCACGCACTTCATGTCGTATTGGGTGACCACCTCCCCCTTTTTGCCGCGATACAGGGGCAGGTATTCGCTCAAAGGGCGGTCTCCGATCACCACCCCGGCGGCATGGGTCGATGCATGGCGGGGCAGACCCTCCAGGACCCGACAGATCTGGATCAGCTCGGCATACCGGGCATTTTGCCTTTCCATTTCGGCCAGCCGCGGTTCCTGCTTCAGGGCGTCGTCCAGACTGATGTTGAGCACGTCGGGCACGAGCTTGGCGATGGCGTCCACCTCGGCCAGGGGGATGTCCAGGGCTCTTCCCACGTCCCGGATCACGGCACGGGTCTTGAGCTTTCCGAAGGTGATGATCTGCGCCACATAGTCGCTGCCCCCGTATTTTTCAGAAACGTAGCGGAAAACCCGCTCCCGGCCGTTGATGCAAAAATCGACATCGATATCGGGCATGCTCTTTCGGGCGGGGTTGAGAAACCGTTCAAAAATCAGCCCGTGTTCGATGGGATCGAGGTCGGTGATGCCCAGGGCATAGGCGACGATACTGCCGGCGGCCGACCCTCGGCCGGGCCCCACCGGAATCCCGTTTGCCTTTCCGTAGCGGATAAAATCCGAAACGATCAAAAAATACCCGCAAAACCCCATCTCCCGGATCACGGATATCTCGTAGTCAAGCCGGTCCTGATAATCGGTTTCATCCACGCCCGGCCGCTTGCGGCGAACCCGCTCCATGATTTGGGCATATCCCGCCCGAGCCGCCTCTTCAAAGAGCTCTTCAACGGATTTGTCCGCATCGACGGCAAACTTCGGGAAATGGTACGTGTGAAAATCGAGGGCCACATCGCAGCGGTCTGCGATTCGCCGCGTATTTTCCAGTGCGCCTTGCACATGGCCGAATGCGGTCTTCATCTCCCCAGGGCTTTTGAAATAGAGCTGATCGGTCCGGAACCGGAATCGATCCGAATCCTGGGTTGTTTTCCCGGTCTGGATGCAAAGCAATACATCATGGGCCTGCACGTCGGCGCTGTCGAGATAGTGGCAGTCGTTGCTGGCGACAAGCGGTATGGAGAGCCTTTGGCCCATTTCGATCAGGTGGCGGTTGACCAGTTCCTGGATTTCGATTCCGTTTTGCTGCAGCTCCAGGAAAAACCTGTCTTCCCCGAAAATCTGTTGATATTCCCGGGCTGCCGCGTCGGCCTGCTCGATTCGCCCCGACTTGATGAGCATGGGAATCTCGCCGTGAAGGCAGGCAGACAGGGCGATCAGCCCCCGGCTGTGGGCGGAAAGCATCTCCTTGTCGATGCGGGGCTTGTAGTAAAACCCCGTCAGCTGCGCGGCGGTGGCCAGCTTGCAAAGATTCCGGTAGCCCTCCATATTCTCGGCCAGCAGGATCAGATGAGACATCCCCTTGCTGTCCAGCGGCGTCTTGTCGGTCATCTTCCGGGGAGACAGGTAGGCCTCGCAGCCGATGATCGGCTTGATGCCGGCTTTGACCGCCTTTTCGAAAAACTCCACGGCCCCGAACATGGTTCCATGGTCTGTGATGGCCACCGCATCCATACCGTAGTCGGCGGCCCGATTCAGCAGGGGATCGATCCGAATGGCACCGTCCAAAAGGCTGTATTGGGTGTGCACATGGAGATGGACGAATTTGGCGGGCGGGTTGTTCATCATCCAGCGTCGCAGCTATAGGGTTTCATTTTAGGCATCAGTGTAGGACAATGGAACAGTTCAAGACAAGTAGGAACCGCCAAGCTGGCGTGAAGCGGTTTCAAAATCTCAGATCGCGCCGAAGATCAAGGCGCGGGCCGCCGGAAAAGCGGAGCATACACGGCGTATGTGAGCATTTTCCGGCGGCCTGCAACGCGGAGATTCGGCGCGAGATGGGGTTTTGAAACCGCTTCACTAGTCGAGGCGGTAATTGGGCGCTTCCTTGGTGATAATAACGTCGTGAACGTGGCTTTCCCGCATGCCGGCGGCGGATATTCTCATGAACCGGGCTTTTTCACGCAGCTCCTCGATCGTACGGCAGCCGCAGTATCCCATCCCCGCCTTCAATCCGCCCACCAACTGCTGAATGTTGCCGGAAAGAGAGCCGCGGTAGGGCACGCGGCCCACGATTCCCTCGGGCACCAGTTTGTCGTCCTCGGCCTCTTCGTGTTGGGCGTAGCGGTCCTTGCTTCCTTTTTTCATCGCTTCCAGCGATCCCATGCCCCGGTAGACCTTGTAGCTTCGCCCCTGATAGAAGATGGTTTCGCCCGGGCTTTCCTCGGTGCCGGCGAAAAGCCCGCCGATCATCACGCAGTGGGCGCCTGCGCCGAGGGCCTTGGTGATATCGCCTGAAAATTTGATTCCGCCGTCGGCGATGAGCGGCACCCCGGTTTTCTTGGCCACCGCCCGACAGCTCATGATGGCCGTCACCTGGGGAACCCCGATGCCGGCAATGATGCGGGTGGTGCAGATGGAGCCCGGCCCGATGCCGATCTTCACTCCGTCCACGCCGGCCTTGATCAGGTCTTCGGCCCCTTTGCCGGTGCCCACATTGCCGGCAACCAACTCGATGTCGTCAAAGGTCTCCTTGAGCGCTTCCACGGCTTCGATGACATTTTTGCTGTGCCCGTGGGAGGTGTCGATCACGATGACATCGGCCCCGGCTTTGACCAGCGCCTCGGCCCGGGCAAGCATGTCCTCACCGACCCCGACGGCGGCGCCCACCCGGAGCCGACCCATTCGGTCCTTGCAGGCGTAGGGGTATTTCTTGATCTTTTCGATGTCCTTGATGGTGATCATGCCCGTCAGCCGCCCTTGCTTGTCGACCACGAGCAGCTTTTCGATCCGGTGCTGGTGGAGAAGCTTTTTCGATTCCTCCAGGGTGATTCCCTCGGACACCGTGACCAGATCGTCCTTGGTCATCACCTCGGAAACCGGTCGATCCAGATTGGTCTCGAAGCGGAGGTCCCGGTTGGTGACAATCCCCACCAGCGCATTGTTTTTGATCACCGGCACTCCGGAAATGCGGTACTGCTCCATCAGGCCGAGGACCTCGCTCACGGGCCGGTCCGGATGGATGGTCACCGGGTCGATGATCATCCCGCTTTCCGACTTTTTGACCTGGTCCACCTCCCGGACCTGGTCTTCGATGTCCATGTTGCGATGAATGAAGCCGATGCCGCCCTCCCGGGCCATGGTGATGGCTGCCCTGGACTCGGTCACCGTGTCCATGGCCGCGCTGCAGATGGGAATGTTCAGGGTCAGGTTCCGGGTCAGCCGGGTGGCCGTGTTCACCTCCCGGGGCAGAATGTCGGAATAGTTCGGCAGCAGCAGTACGTCGTCAAAGGAAAAGCCTTCTTCGGGTGGTATCTTGACCATGAGGGTTCCTCCGGATATCGGTTCAAAATTTGAGGCTTTCGATACCAAATCCCCCTCCCTTTCGCAATGGCTTATTTGGCGCCTTGACAAGTGCCGGAACCGAATATAGGGATTGTGCTTGTTTCGCTCAGCTATGAAGGATAAAATCGCTTCGCGCTTTTATAAAAAGCGGCTACGCCGCTATCATTTCTTTGCGCAGCAAAGAAACTTTCGTGAAAATGCCACGCTATGATTATCGAAATCAATCCGGAAAATCCTCAGCCGCGCCTGATCGAACAGGTGGTGGACGTCCTGACAAACGGCGGGGTGATCGCCTATCCGACCGATACCTACTACGGCATCGGCTGCGATATTTTAAACAAGAAGGCGATCGAGCGGGTCTACCAAATCAAGCAGCGGCCCAAAAGCAAGCCGTTCAGCTTTATCTGTGCGGACCTGAAGCACATCAGCGACTACGCCAAGGTATCCAACTACGCCTACAAGACCATGAGGCGACTGCTGCCGGGACCTTACACCTTCATTCTGGAAGGATCCAAGCTGGTGCCCAAGATCATGCTCACCAAACGCAAAACAGCGGGAATCCGGGTGCCGGAAAACGCCATCTGCCTGGACCTGGTCAAAGTCTTGGGAAACCCGGTGATTTCCACCAGCGTCGAGGCCCCCGACGAATCCTTTCATTTCGACGCCTCCCTGATTCACGATCACTACAAGGGGAGGCTGGATTTGGTCATAGACGGCGGTCCTGTCCCGGCCCGACCCTCCTCGGTCATCTCCCTGATCGACGACGAACCGCAAGTGATCCGTGCCGGCCAAGGGGATATTTCCATATTTGAATAAATCCGCTGGCGCGGATTTATCAGCGAATCGCTGCGCAATTCAAAAATATTCAGATAAAAATCAGGATACAGCCGGGGCGAATAGACTTTTGAAACAGGGAATCGCAATATCGAATCACGTCCTGAGGGAAAGCCGCGGTCCTTCCGGCTTCCGATACGAACATTGACGGCTTGGTAAGAATCAAAAAACTGCGTGCGCGGCTTCGATCATTCGAATTTGGGTCATTGGGGTTTGTTTCGGATTTCGGATTTCGTGCTTCGAATTTCCGAATGGGAAGATCGAATCGTTCCAGCATGCGGAAGAAGGCGGTGCGGGAAAACGGTGCCGTAGTCGAAGGTCAGGGCCTGTACAGGTATCCGGCGAAAAGGTCGGATGCTTTGAATTGTCGAGATAGGAGCCCGGCCGCCCCTTCGGTGAGCAGCCCCAGCAGGGAATATTTTTCGGTGCGGGAGTAGACGGTCTTTACATCGCCCTCGATTCCGGCAAGCTCTGCGGCCCAGTCGACAGCGTCCTGGAGGTTGCCCAGCCGGTCCACCAATCCCAGCTCTTGGGCCTGCTCCCCGTTGAAGATCCGACCGTCGGCCAGCCGCGCCACGGCTCCGTCATCCATGCCCCGTCCTTCGGCCACCGCCCGGATGAACTGGGTGTGGGTCTGGTCGGCGAAAGTCTGCAGGATTTTGCGTTCTTCTTCGGACATCGGTTTGACCGGTGAGGCGAGATCCTTGTATTCGCCGCTTTTGATGACCACGGGCACGAGCCCGATTTTGTCGAGCAGGCTTCTAAAGTTGGTGTACTCGATGATGACCCCGATGCTGCCGGTGATGGTGCCGGGATTGGCCATGACGCCGTCGGCTGCCGCCGCCACGTAATAGCCTCCGGAGGCGGCGATGGCCCCCATCGAGGCGATCACCGTTTTTTCATCGCAGGTTTTGCGGACCTCCCGATAGATTTCCTGGGCCGGGCCGACAACGCCGCCCGGAGAATCGATCCGGAGCACGATGGCTCGAACGGAATCCTCCTCCCGGAACCGCTTCAGGTCCTCCAGCACCGTGCGGGCGTCGAGGATCACCCCCTCGATTTCGATGATCCCCACTTTCTGCGCATCGCTGAAGGAAAGATCGTCGCCGCGAAGGGCAACGGACAGGGTGATCGCCAACGCAACGATGGTGGCGCCTGCAATGGCGGAAAAGACCAGAATGGAGAAAAGGATGGGATGGCGGCGGGAAAACATGTGGTGTCAGCCCTCATCGGGCGCGTCTTTGGAAAGAACCGGCGCCGGAGGCGGCCTTGCCATGCCCCCGGCGCCGGTTTTCTATTCGTCGTTGAGTTTGTCCTGCAGGTTTTCCCTCAGGATTTCGCCGAAAGTCGACGTGGCCGGCCCGATGTTGTTGATGTACTCGTTGAGCAGGCTCTGTTCGTCTTCCATTTCCAGGCGCTTGATCGAAAGCCCGATGCGGCGTTCGTCGCTGTTGATATTCATCACCTTGGCGGTAATGATGTCGCCCACGTTGAACATCCCCACAGGGGTTTTGATCTTTTCCTTGCTGATCTCCGAGACGTGGATCAGCCCTTCGATTCCCTCTTCGAGCTCGACAAAAACGCCGAAGTCGGTCACGTTGGTCACCGTTCCGGTGATTTTCTTGCCCACCTCGTAGCGCTGTTCCACGGTTTCCCAAGGATCGGACTGAAGCTGCTTGATGCCCAGGGAAAACCGTTCGCTTTCTTTGTCGATGTCCAGGACGATGGCTTGAACGACGTCACCTTTTTTGTAAAGCTCGGAAGGGTGCTTGATCCGCTTGGTCCAGGAGATGTCTGAAATATGGACCAGTCCGTCGATCCCCTCGTCGATGCCGATGAAGATGCCAAAGTCTGTGATGTTCTTGATCTTGCCCTCGATGGTGGTTCCCACCGGGTACTTCTCGCTGATCACATCCCACGGATTGGGCTTGACCTGCTTCATCCCCAGAGAAATGCGCCGGGCATCGGGCTTGATGTCGAGCACCACCGCCTCGATGGATTCTCCGACGGAGACGACCTTGGAAGGATGTCGGATTTTTCGGGTCCATGACATCTCCGACACGTGGATGAGACCCTCGATCCCTTCTTCCAGTTCGACAAAGGCGCCGTAATCGGTGAGGCTGACAACCCGGCCGCTGACCCGGGAGCCGACCGGATACTTTTCGGCGGCGGCCTCCCACGGGTCCGGGGTGAGCTGCTTCATGCCCAGCGACACCCGCTCCCGCTCCAGGTCGAGATTGAGAATCTTCACCTGAATCTCGTCGCCGATGGAAAACAGCTCCGAGGGGTGTTTGACCCGTCCCCAGGAGATGTCGGTGATATGCAGCAGGCCGTCGACGCCGCCCAGGTCGACAAACACCCCGTACTCGGTGATGTTCTTGACCACACCGTCGATGACCTTTCCCTCATGAATGGTGGCCAGGGTCTCGGTCCGCTTCATTTCCCGCTCTTCTTCCAGAAGAACCCGGCGGGAAAGGACGATGTTGGACCGCTTCCGGTTGTATTTGAGAACCTTGAATTCGAAGGTCTTTCCGACCATTTCGTCCAGGTTTCTGATCGGCCGCAAATCGGCCTGGGACCCGGGCAAAAAGGCCTGTACGCCGATATCCACGGAAAATCCGCCCTTGACCCGGTTGGTGATGGTTCCCGAGATGGTTTCTTCGGCGTCGTAACACCGTTTGATCTCTTCCCACACCTTGATGGTGGCCGCTTTTTCCTTGGACAGAACGACGACTTCCTCCTCGTCGTCCCAGAATTCGACCATGACCTCCACGGTATCGCCCTCGGCGGCGGCCACCTCCCCGTTTTCGTCCCTGAACTCCCGGATCGGGATCTGGCCTTCGGACTTGTAGCCGATGTCGACCAGGACAAAGTCCCGGTCCACCGAGATGATCCGTCCCTGGACGACCTCGCCTTCCTCGAACTGCTTGAAGCTTTCTTCATACATGCCCATCAGGTCTTCGGGCATGCGCTCTTCTTCGCCGGATTCGGCCTCGATCTCCTCGGCGACTCTTTCCGCCTCGGTCTTTTCGGGCAGCGTTGCCGCCCCCGTGTCTTCGGCCGCTGCTTCGGCCTCGACCGCATCCGTTTCCGGAGTTTGCTCCGGCACTTCCTGATTGGTTTCGTCGTTCTTAAGATCGTTTTCCATTCAACACATTCCCCCTTAGCCGATTTTTGTCCGCCGGGACGTTATCCAGGCGGCACAAATATGCTTCTTTATCATAATCATTTAAAAACACAATGCTTAATTTTCGCCCGTTGTCGAACGGATCACCTCCAACATCTTTTCCACCACCGCCTCGGCGCTGAGATCGGTGGAGTCGATCCGCACGGCGTCCGGCGCCGGCACCAGCGGAGCCAAGGCCCGGTTCGAGTCGTTTCCGTCCCGTCTGGCCATGTCCTTTTCCACCTGCGCAAGGCTTGCAGCCGCCGCTCCCAGTTCCCGGTAGCGGCGCCGGGCACGGGTCTTCAAGTCCGCAGAAAGGAAAAACTTCACGTCGGCGTCGGGAAAGACCACCGACCCCATGTCCCTGCCCTCGAAGACTGCAGCCCGGCGGCTGCCCAGATCGCGCTGCACGTCGAGCAAAAAGGAGCGAACGACAGGCCTCGCGCTGACGGCCGATGCCGCCATGGAGATTTCCGGGGTGCGAATCAGGTCGGTGACGTCTTCTCCGTTGACCTGAAGGCGCGATTGCCCCCCCTGCTGGGAAAAACCGATGTTCAGCCCGCCGCAAAGCCGCGCAAGCCCCTGATCATCGTCCGGTTCGACCCCGCTTCGCACGGCAGCCAGGGCGACACCGCGGTAGAGCGCGCCGGTGTCGACGTAGGTATATCCCAGCCGGGCGGCCAGGTTCCGGCTGACCGTGGTCTTGCCGGCGCCGGCCGGCCCGTCGATGGTAATGAGCAGCCCCTTTTCCCGGTTCACAGCACTTGCTCCAGGGCGAGGATCAGCCGTCGGTTTTCCTCGTCCGCGCCGGCGTTGACCCGGATGTACGTCGGATATCCATAGGCGGACATCGAGCGGACGATCACCCCTTTTTTGAGCATCTCTTCGAACACGGCATCCGCGCTTTTTTTGACGTCGATCAGAAAAAAGTTGGCCTGGGTCGGAAAGCAGGCGATCTCTCTGTCGGCCAGGGCCTGGAAAAGATCGTCGATCCCCTTGTGGACCTGCTGCAGCGTCTTATTCAAAAAGGCCTGATCGTCCAGGGCGGCGAGCGCCCCGGCCTGGGCCAGGCTGCTGACGTTGAAAGGCATCCTGACACGATGAAGAAGTTGGGCCAGCTCTGCGGGCATCACCGCGTATCCGACCCGCAAACCGGCCAGCCCGTATGCCTTGGAAAAGGTCCGGAGGATCACCAGGGGGCGGCCGGTGTCCATCAGCGTAAGCCCTCTGGCGGCTGCCGCATCCCGGACGAATTCGATGTAGGCCTCGTCAAGGACCACCACGACCCCCTCGGGAAGCACCGCCAGAAAATCCGACATCCGCTTTTGATCGATCACCGATCCGGTGGGGTTGTTCGGATTGCACAGAAACACGATCCGCGTCCGCTCGCCGACGGCGTCCGCGACGCGGTCGAGGTCGATGGCCAGATCCTTGAGGGAAACGAAAACCGGCGAAGCGCCGGAAGCGCGCACGGAGATTTCATACATCAGAAACGACGGTCTGGGCATCACCGCTTCGTCTCCGGGCCCTAAAAGCACCCGGCTGAGCATCCCCAAAATTTCATCCGAGCCGTTTCCCAGGACGATCTGCTCCGGGCCCACCTGCAGGTGGCGGGCCAGCTTCCGGGTCAGGGCAAAGGCGCTGCCGTCGGGGTATCGGTGAAGCCGGCCCAGCGTTTCGCCGATCGCCGCCACGGCCTTGGGAGACGGTCCGAGCGGGTTTTCGTTCGAGGCCAGCTTGACCGAATCGGCGATCCCGTATTCGCGCTCCAGTTCCTCCAGGGGTTTTCCCGGGACATAGGGTGCGATGGACCGGATGTATTCGGCGACCTTAAAGGGCATCTATTCGGCTCCTGGAAAAGGATGCGGCCGGTTGCCGCAGCCGGCGAAGGGGCGCGGTCAGCTTTTTTGCGCTGCCTGAAACCCCGCGTCGACGGCTTTCAAATTCAGGGGAATCAGCTTCTCTTTTTTGGAAAACTCGGCTTTCACACACTCTTTGAGCCGTTCGCTGTCCACCAGTTTGCTGCGCGCCGCAAAGGCGGCCAGGGCCACGATATTGGCCGAACGCACGCTTCCCAGCTCCTTGGCGATATCGGTGACCGGAATCGCCACGGCGTCCACATCTTGCCGGCCGGCGCCGATCGGGATCAGGGAGCTGTTGATGATGATCACGCCGCCGGGCTTGACCACCGGGGCAAATTTTTCAAGGGACGGGCGGTTCATCGCCACCAGGTGCAATGGATTTCGAATGATCGGCGACCCGATGGGGCGATCGCTGACCACCACGGTGCAGTAGGCGGTGCCGCCGCGCATTTCCGGCCCGTAAGAAGGAATCCAGGCCACCTCGAAACCGGAGGTCATGGCCGTCTGGGCCAGGATTTTCGCGCTGAGCAGTATCCCCTGGCCGCCGAATCCGGCAAACATCACTTCGCTTTGCATGGGCAACTCCTGTCCGACAGTGTCAGGCGCTCTCTCCCTGCGCCTCTTGGGCCGCTTCCGGGGTCTTGAACTCACCGAGCGGGTAATAGGGGAGCATGGTCTGCTCGGCCCACTGGATCGCCTCTGCCGGCGTCATCCCCCAGTTGGTCGGGCAGGTGCTCACCATCTCGACAAAGCTGAAGCACCGTCCGGCCAGCTGGTACTCGAACGCCCGTTTGATCGCCTTTTTCGCCTTGTTGATGAACTTGGGCTTGAGCACCGCCTGGCGGGTGACATAGGCAGGGGTGGCAAGACTGGAAAGAAGTTCGGCCATCCGAATCGGCATGCCGACATCGTTCACATCCCTTCCGAAGGGCGACGTGGTGGTCCGCTGATTCGGCATCGTCGTGGGGGCCATCTGCCCGCCGGTCATACCGTATACGGCGTTGTTGACGAATATGGTGGTGAATTTTTCCCCCCGGTTGGCGGCGTGGATGATCTCCCCCATGCCGATGCTGGCCAGGTCGCCGTCGCCCTGATACGTGAAGACGACCAGATCCGGCCGCACCCGCTTGATGCCGGTGGCCATGGCCGGGGCCCGGCCGTGGGCGGCCTCCTGAAAATCAAAGGTAAAATAATTGTAGGCGAGCACCGCACAGCCCACCGGCGCAATGCCCACGGTTTTTCCGCGAATCCCCAGCTCGTCGATGACCTCGGCAATGAGACGGTGAATGACACCGTGGGTGCATCCCGGGCAGTAATGGGTCATTGCATCGGACAGGGCCTCGGGTTTTGCAAACGTTTTTCCTTTCGCCATGGTTCTAACTCCTTGCCGTGCACACCGGCTCGTTTATGCGGCAGATGGTTGCAATTCTACAAAAGCGAGCGGGTAAAATCGATGATCTCTTCCGGGGTCGGAACATCTCCGCCGCACTTGCCGTACCAGTGAACCGGCAATGCGCCCCGGACCGATCGCTCCACATCTTCGACCATCTGCCCCATGCTCATCTCGATACTGGCCACTGCGCGGCAGCCGGCTTTGCCGGCGGCCGCGCGCACCGCTTCTTCGGGAAATGGAAACAGCGTCTGGGGCCGGAGCATCCCCACTTCGACCCCCTGCTCCTTGAGCTGATCGATGGCGGTTCGGCATACCCGGCTCATGGTCCCGTAGCTGACCAACAGCACTCGATAGTCGCTGTCGGCATTGTAGGTTTCGAACCGGATTTCTTCCTGTTTCATCTGCTCGTATTTGGCCTTGAGCGCCAAATTGTTGCCGTTGAGCTGATCCGGATCGAGAAAGAGAGACTTGACCAGGTTGCGCTTGTCGCTCTTGCGAAACGCCATGCCGCTGGTAGCCCAGTCGTCCTTGTTGGTCGGTTCGGTGCGCAGGTGGTCGGGAAACTCCACCGGCTCCATCATCTGCCCGATGAGCCCGTCGCCCAGGATCATGACCGGATTCCGATATTTTTCCGCAAGGGGAAAGGCTTGCATGACCATTTCCACTGCCTCCTGGACACTGGCCGGCGCCATGACCAGAAGGCGGTAATCGCCGTGGCCGCCCCCCTTGACCGATTGAAAGTAGTCTGCCTGGGAAGGGAGAATGCCGCCCAGCCCCGGGCCGCCGCGCATGATGTTGACAAAGACCGCCGGGCACTGGGCTGCGGCAATGTAGCTGATACCTTCACTCATCAGGCTGATGCCGGGGCTGGAAGAGGTGGTGAATATTCGGGCGCCGCAGGCCGCGGCCCCGAAGATCATGTACGAGACGGCCACTTCGCTTTCTCCCTGGAGAAAAACGCCTCCCACTTCCGGCATTCGCCGGGAGAGGTATTCGGCCACCTCGGACTGGGGGGTGATCGGGTAGGCAAAGTAGTTCAGGCAACCGGCCCGGATCGCCGCTTCTCCGATCGCTTCATTTCCTTTCATGAGAACTTTGGCCATGAGTTGCCTCCGTTTATCGGGTCTTTTCTTCGGTCTCTTCGGTGATGGTGATGGCCACATCCGGACACATGACACAGCACAGGGCACAGAAGATGCAGTCTTCCGGGCGGGCCTGGAAGGCCGGAAAGTATCCTTTGGGACTGACCTGCTCGGAAATCTCCAGGACGTTCTTGGGGCAGACGGTGACGCAAAGGCCACAGCCTTTGCAGCGGTCTTCGTCGATATGGTGGGAAAAAGCCATTTGTCTATACTCCTTTAGCGGTTTTGGCCGCCGCGGCCACTTTTGAGATGATGCCCGGAAGCTGCACAGCCTGCTTCCAGGGAGGAACGAGCTGCCGCCGAATCGGCAGCAGGGGCCGGCCGATGCGTTCGGCATCGAGCCCGTCGACGAGTTCGGCCGGTGCCGTGACAAACACCAGCGGAAGCCCGGTCCGCTCGGCAAGATGGTTTACAAATTCCGCTCCCTGGTAGACGTCATCGGCCACGGTCTCATCCAGCAGGTGTGGATTGGCGACCCATCCGGTAACGGCCTGCCTCGAAGCCGCTTCGATTTCCGCCTGGATCTTGAGGCAGCCTTCGATGGTTTCGGTAAACGGCCGATAGGGATTGACGACCTGCAGCATCTGAAAGTCCTGGCGGCCGAAGGCATCGGCCAACGACGCCAGCACGGTGGCGCCCACGTCGTCTCCGCCGACGTCGATAATCGTCAGCGGCGCCGGGCTTCGGATCAGTCCGGCGATCCGAGGGCTGAGGATCGGCAGGTCGGCGTTGAGATACCGGTCTTCGGGAAGCACCACGTCAACCCCCCGGGCCTCCAGTTGTTTGCGCGCCTCCCGGGTTCTGAAATAGGGATTGACCAGGTCCAGGTCCGCAATCCGGACCTCGATGCCGGCGTTGCGCCGAACGACCGCCAGATTGACTGCGACCTCGGTCTTTCCACTGCCGTAGTTGCCCACGATGACGACGATGCCGTCGAGTCGGATCTCCATCTTCTCACTCGCTAGCGGCTCTTTTGGTGGTTCGTGCCCGTGCCCTCTGACTGAAGGATTCTTAGGAAATTTTCAAGCTGGCGTCCTATGGCGGCGGCCCAGACGTTCTGGCCGGAAATCGGGCAAAGCGTCTTTGTATTGCCTAATGTCTGGTTTGTCAAGAAAGTCAATGCCGATGAGCGGTTGAAATTCCAGGGGGTTTGGGGTATCCAGAGCCAAACGTTTAATGCAGTCTGGAAGTCCTGGTCCTCAGGGCCAGGTCAAAGGCATCTGGCTTTGCCATAGCTGATGAAGAATGAAAAATTCGAAGCACGAAATCCGAA